>JBJKPJ010000267.1:0-1725 GCA_046706605.1 Bathyarchaeia archaeon
TTTCATCGACAACCCCGCCAGTTACGGGGTCACAGTTTCAAAGTCGTCTGCGGGCGCAACCATCATCGACGCAGGCGTCAAAGCATCCGGCGGCTTCCAAGCCGGCAAAAAACTTACAGAGCTCTGCTTGGGCGGCGCAGGCAAAGTCCAGTTGGGCTTCAAATCATACGGCGACCTTACATTCCCATCTGTAACAATCTCCACCGATTTTCCAGCGATTGCCGCCTTGGGTAGCCAGTTTGCGGGTTGGCGTATCAAAGACGGCGACCAAATCGCCATCGGTAGTGGTCCAGTCCGCGCGCTTGCCCTAAAACCCAAGGATGTTTTTGCGGAAATTGATTACAAAGATTCTTCCGACAAAGCCGTCATAACCTTGGAAAGCAACGTGTTGCCCTCGGATGCGCTTATCGAAAAGGTCTGCACCTCCAGCAACATCAAACCAGAAAACCTGATTATCGTAGTTGCTCCTACTGCCAGCGTTGCAGGCTTAACCCAAGTTGCTGGACGAGTGGTCGAAGTCGGTATCCACAAACTCCGCACACTGGGATTGAGCCCCAAAGTCATCCGTTACGCAATGGGTTATGCACCGATTCCACCTGTGGGACCCGACTTCGAGGTGGCTATGGCACGCACCAACGACGCCATCCTCTACGGCGGCACCGTCTACTTAACTGTGGATTTTGATGACGAAGCCAAACTCCAAGAAATCATCAACCAAGCCCCATCGATGGCATCCAAAGACTATGGCAAACCGTTTTTGCAGATTTTCCTTGAAGCCGAAAAAGACTTCTACAAAATTGACCACGGCTTGTTTGCTCCTGCCCTTTTAATGATTAACAACGCAAAAACAGGAAAAACCTTCAAGGCGGGACAAATAAATCCTAAGGTGCTTTCGCAAGCCTTAGGATTCTAAGTTTTTCTTTCCTTCTACTTGGATATTGAACTTTGAAAGGATCGCCACTGCTATTGCTATCCCAATGGGAATAGTGTAAAGCGCTACCGTAGCATTGAAGAGGGCGCTCAAGGGTAAGAAAAGCAATGCAGCTTGTTGATTGTACGAATATCCGATTGGATACGGCTGTTGCAAGGCAAAGTAGTTTACAAACGTGGTTATTAATACACGCATGATTATGCCGAGAGCGGTTGCTGCTATGCTGATTATCTTGATGTGTTGTTTAACATAATTGCCTAAATTCTCTCCTTTGCAGCCTCTAGTGGCAATTTTAAAGGGCAGGTAGATGCCTAGAAACATCGATAGTATTGCGATGAAATTATAGATTGGGCCTGCATTTGCTCCAGGATTGAAGACAGCGAAGAGAATTAAAGTGTTTATTGCTGTGACTGCCACACCTACTCGTGGTCCTAACACTAAAAATGCTAGCACTATTGGAATTTCCCATAATTGATAATAAAGGAAAGGCGCGTATGGTGCAGGGATTTTTGGTCCGGCGGCATTAAGCGCCACCGTTAAGGCAACAAAAACTATAATTAAGGTGAGCATTCGGGTATTCATTATTTGGTCTCCTCGTCAAGTTTCAATATTTCAATATTTGCTACTTATATAAGAGTGACTACTCAAAAACAGGTGGGCAAAACTTGAAACCCGAACCCAAAATTGATAAACCCGCTAGGCAATAGGAATACTAGCAAAGTGAAACAGCATTGAACGAAACAACCCTACAATTTCCCACTTCCGACGAAACAAAACGCTGGCTAGAAAACCAA
>JBJKPJ010000268.1:0-2122 GCA_046706605.1 Bathyarchaeia archaeon
CTAGCTTTATTACTTTGGAAAACAAAATATAATTGGTAACTTTTATGCGTCGTAAATCATTGTTTTTTCTAGCAGGTATTTTTTTAGCTGTGGCCCTTGTTGTGCCGTCGGTTTTGTTGTTTTTGCAGGCTGACCAGGACTTGGATAATATGATTCTTGCTCAAAACCCAAGCGGGCATCAAACAAGCGGTAACATAACTTTGACTGATCAAACATCGGAGAATCATCAAAACACCTTGCTTAGTGTCATCGTAATAGACGTAGCTTTTGTGGTGCTTTTTGGTGTCACGCTATATTTTGCCGTAAACACTCCGCCGTCAAGAATTGAACGTTAACATAGCAAGCAACCGTTTGGCTTGCTGTAGTGCCGTTACAGTCACAAATTTTTAAAACAGCAAACCCACAAATAAAGTATGCAAAAGTTAACTTGCTTTAGGGAGGTGCATTTATGCCTGAACAAGTAAATATAACTGACAGACTGCAAAAAATCGGCCAAACAGCCCAAGAATATAAAGACGCAATAGTTAATCAGTTCCAAGACATGGAAGTTGAAGTTAAAGACTGGAACTTCGCGGTTGGAAAAGCCGAAACAGAATATGTTGTTGAAGTTCACTTAAAACTTGGCATCCGATCCAAAAAGACCTAAAAACAAAACTGCCCTTTTTTCTTTAAACCACCAGTTTTAGAGTGTTTGGTTCCAATAATAGACCCTTGAATAATTCCCCTGCACTGGGTAAGCTGGGTCATCATAAATAATATCTAACCCTATCCCATATCTGCCCAGCAAAATCTGAGTGTCGTTCCAAATCTGGGGGGATTTGTCATCTGGACCCCAAAAACCCCAAATCCTATCATCAGGGTTACGCATCCCCCACCCATAATTATGTGGCAAAACCAACGCGGCTGCGGCATGTGGCGAAGTGGGAGGTGTCTGTTTTGCAACTACTTGGTTCAAGAAGTTCTCCAGTACTTGAAAATCTGCATCAGTCATGCCACTGTAACCGTCGCCAGTTGTGTTGTATGCGTAATCAAAAATTGTGATGTATTTTGCTCCTCCATTATAGGCTGTGACCATTTGGCTGTAGATGTTTTCTGGCGTATCAAGGTACGGTGGCTGTAGGTACTTCCAGGTTATGATTGCACCCCAATCTTTGTTTTGCATAGTTGCAGCGCCACGGATTAGAGCAATCTGCTGGGTGACACTAATATTCCAGCCTAACTGTGCAAACAAGGTGTCATATCCGCCGAGATAGTCATACCAGTACAAGACATAATCCGAAGTAAATGTCGAGATGTTGTAGGCGTTTAGACTGCTGTGCCCACGGTTAGTAGTCAGCAAATAATTAAACCAAATTGCTTCCAAATCGTAGTTTTGGGGGCGAATCCCCGTTGAGTTGGCAAGTTGCAAGTTACTGTAGATTTGCTTGAGTGAAAAACGCGAATTACCAAACAAAAGCGAGCTGTTTTGACTAAAAAACTGCGTCCAGTTCCAATCCATCGGAATGCCACCTGGTTCATCATCATAGTAGCAACCGAGAAATTTATCACCGTACAATATGCGGGATTGGTTTAGAAACTGTATTTGCCAAGGCCAATTGTTAGGCGTCCATGAACCCATGTTTATAATTATATTTAAGCCAGCGTTGACAGCATAATCACAGACCTCCCTTGACGCAGTTTCGTTTAAGCTTATAGCGTTTATACCTGAATCCAAAATAAACAAGTTTGTATAATCTTTCACTTTGTCAATTAACATTTCGGCCTGAGTAGTCGAATTTCCTGCAAACGCAACCCCAACATACACAGGATCTTTGCGCGAATTGTTGTTCTGGGCGTAGGAAAACAGCAACGGCAAAGCGGCTGCCAGAATTAATATGACTAAAAATATTGCGAGAAAGGTTGTTTTCTTCATTGGTTTGCCGCTTTCTCCTGCTTAAACATCCAATAGTAACATTTAGTCTGTATTAATGGTGTCTAACTGAATATAAGAGTTCCAAAAGCAGGTTTAAGCCGAGTTACACCCAAGATGCCTTGATAGCACCAAAACAGATAAAAACACGGTTTTGTATCCATCACAGCGAACTAACACAAGAGGAAAGAACATGCCTTCAGAAATCACTGA
>JBJKPJ010000269.1:0-4057 GCA_046706605.1 Bathyarchaeia archaeon
AATCGAGAGCCCCAAATCCTGCCGCGACTCTATGGGCACAAACACCGCCAGAAAATCTTTGCCGCAGCCCTCAAACTCCCTAACTATCTTGTCCAGAATCTGCGGGGTAATTGCGGGCACATCAGAAGGTAAGGTAAGGACGGGACCAAACCAGCCTAGATTGGCAACTGCCTGTTTTAGGTCGTTGTGGTAGCCGCTTGCTTGGGTTTTTACTGTTTTCCAGCCTTTGGTTTGGCAGTGTTTTTGGGTTTTTGGCGTGTTTGGGCTGGTCACCACGCAGAATTCAGATATGTTTTTTGCGCCGCCAACTGCTTGGGCAACCCACTCAATTAGCGGTTTTCCCAAAAATGGCAAAAGCGGCTTCTCAACGGGCAGACCCATCCGCGAACCTTTTCCGCCAGCCATAATTAGTGCAGGAACCTTCAAGCTATCACCATCCATAACGCCACCGCAAACAAAACCAGCGCAGCCGCCCTTGCCGCCTCGTTTGTGGCTCCAATCATGTCACCCGAAACCCCGCCGAAAACCCTGTTAGAAACCTCCCTCATAACAAGCGCTACGGGAACACTGACTAAAACTATGCCAACCCCGACCAAACCCAAAAACCAGCCGCCGACAAATACAAAGCACGCCAGCGCAATCAGAATGGAAATTATGTAGGCAACAAAGTTGAGGTTTTTTTTGGCTTTAGACAGGAAAATGGAGCCGAGTCCTTTGTGGCTTGGTCTGCCAACCCAAACTATTGTAACCATCGCCAGTTTTGCTGCAACCTCGGAGGCTATGATTGCGGCGATGGCAAACAGAGGATTGATAAAAAACAAACCCACAAACGCCGCAAACTCCACAGCAAGTGCCAGTACCGCTCCTGCATAGCTTACGGTCCAAGCATGGGCAACCATTTTTCGGTCATGCAGGCTCCGAGGACCCACAGCGTTTCCTAAATCAATTAGCCCATCAAAGTGTTGCAGCCCAGTTATTACCAGAAGAAAAGCCACGGTCATTGCCGCGGGAAACAGCTTATCCAAAAACCCCACAGGCAAAGCCACCATACTGTTTGCCAAGCCAACCAGAAACGCCACGATGATTTTGCAGGCTGAAAAGTACAGTGCCGCCAAAACCCCGATAAAGCCGCCGATTAAGGGGAAAAGCCACACGTTTTCGGCAGTGGTGAAGATGAAATCTTCTTTCCCCCCCACTGGGATTATGGTTAGGAAGGATAGCAAATCCCTAAAAGTTTTTATAGTTTTCACAGGCGACATATACCTAAAACCTTAACCAACAGAGAATATAGGTTTTGTCGTGAGCGGGATGGCGGAATTGAAAACTAAAAAAATCTTAGTCACTGGCGGAGCGGGATTTATAGGCTATCATCTGTGCAGTAAACTCCAAAACTTAACTGGAAACTTGACTATCTATGATGATTTGTCAAGCGGCAAAATAGAAAATGTCAACGACGTGCCCAAAGTCAAATTCGTAAAAGGCGACATATTGGACTTAAAAACCCTGCTTGGCTTGCCCAAACAGCACCTGATTTACCATTTAGCAGCGCAGGTAGTTGTTCCCTACTCCATGGAAAACCCCATGATTGATTTTGAAACCAACGCTAAAGGCACCGTCTGCGTATTGGAGAAAGCCCGCAAAGACGACGCAAAACTGGTATTTGCCTCTAGCGCCGCCGTGTATGGGAACCCAACGGTTTTTCCAACTCCTGAATCCTATGGTTTTCACCCGTTTTCCTGCTATGGCTTGTCTAAAGTGGTGGGTGAAGAATACTGCCAAATGTACCGCGAGCAATATGGATTGGACATTGTAATTGCCCGTTTTGCCAACGTGTATGGGCTAAGATGCCACGGTGTCATCCACGATTTTCTGGATAAACTTGCCAAAAACCCCGATAAACTTGAAATTATCGGCACAGGTTTGCAGTCACGTGATTTTGTCCATGTATCTGATGTTGTTAATGCTTTGGTTACTTTGGGCTCTGAGGATAGATTCAACGGTGAAGCCTTTAACTTGGGCGTCGGCAAAACTGTAACAATTCTTGAACTTGCTAAACTCATGTTAACCATCCTAAAGCTTCAAGACCGAACTGTCGTTACCACTACGGGTACTTCTTGGCAGGGTGATGTCACCAAAATCTGGTTTGACAATTGTAAAGCCAGAAAAATGCTCAATTGGGAACCTAAAGTCACCTTGGAAGATAGTATCAAAGAAGTCATCGCCGACAGGAAACTCAAGATATGAACAATTCCTCGCCAGCACGAGGATTAATTGCGCTTCTGCGGCTGCCCTACTGGATGATGACAGGCGGCTTAGCGGTCTTAACTGCATTTGCCATCCTAAAAGGCAACTTTGCAGGCATTCAAACCATGCTGGGTTCCATGAACGTAGGTGTGGTTGCATTGTTGACTTTTCTTTCTCTGTCTTTCACTGCCTCTGGCGGATTTGCCATAAACGATTACTATGACCGCGAAAGCGACGCAGTCATAAAACCTAAACGCCCAATCCCTTCTGGAGAATTATCCTACAAGCAGGCTGCCGCTGTTTCGGGAATATTCTTTGCGTTAGGGTTAATTTTGTCCTTCTTTATTAACTGGCTCAGTTTCACAATCATTGCAGTTGACTCTCTTCTATTACTGTTTTACTCTTTTCTGATTAAACGAAAATCTGGGTTCGCAGCGAACCTGCTGATGGGTGTTCTGACTGGCACAGCCTTTCTTTACGGTGAGGCAACAGCCACGGGAACTGTAACTTTAATCTCCCTGAGCCTATACCCCATCGCTTTTGGCACCATAGGCGGCAACGTTCTGCGTGACATTTTTAGCGTCGCGGGCGACGCAAAAGTCGGCTACCCAACGCTTCCGCAGAAAATCGGCAACTACAACGCCGCAAAAGTTGGTGCAATATTTTTTCTGCTCACTGGCTTGTTGGCTCCGCTTCCTGCTGTGCCGCTTTTTCCTAATCATTTTACAGTGTATTATTTGCCGCTGATTTTGCTTTGGAGTGCTCTTTTGATCTATTCTTCAGTACATTTAATTACGTCGGGTTCCACGGTGCAGGGCATACGCAAGTATGAACGCATAGTGACTATGTCTATGATTCTGCTTCCATTAGCACTTATCGTTGAAGCGGTCTTTGGAGGGATAATGTGAGACAAACCAAAAGCATCTGTCCTGAGTGCCAAAAGAAAATCGATGCCCAGCTAAAAGAAAACGGCGGCAAAATCCAAATCACAAAACAATGCCCACAACACGGTGAATTCAAAGCAACCCATTGGCAAAGCACACCTATCTTCACTCACATGCAAAAATACGACCAATTTCAGTACCTTGGCGATTTAAATGCGCCTAAAAACCCCGAGGGCTGCCCGTATGCGTGTGAAACCTGCCAAAACCACGCTTCAGGAACAGTTATCGGCGTAATTGACGTAACAAAACGCTGCAACTTCCGCTGCGCCGTGTGCTTCTCCACTTTTCCTAACCAAGAAGAGGATTATGAACCAAGCAAAGAAACCCTCATAAACATGCTGGAATTTGCCAGCCGCGCCAACCCTAAACCTCCCGCAATTCTTTTTTCTGGTGGGGAACCGCTTGAACGGGAAGACATGCCTGAAATTATCGCAGCGGCGCATCGCCTCAAATTCATGACGATTCTGGCAACCAACGGCACCCACCTTGTGGATACGCCGGGTTTGGCGCTACGGCTCAAAGACGCTGGCTTAAACATAGTTTATCTCTCGTTTGACAGCTTCCACGAGGACTTCAATCGCAAAGTCCGCGGACGCGAACTGGTTGCTATGAAGCTTAAAGCCATTGATGTATGTCGCAAATACGACATGGAAATCATTTTAGTTAACACGCTCATGAAGAGCCTAAATGACACGGAAGTGGGCGACATGATTCGGTTTGCCTCCAAAAACACCGATATCGTCCGAGGCTTAATCTTCCAGCCCATAGCGTTTACGGGCAGAGCAACCGAGAACCCTTTTCGCGAAAACTTCCGCGAATGGAGCTTTGCCGAAGACGTAGAGAAACAGACCAACGGCGATGTAAAAGCA
>JBJKPJ010000270.1:0-4256 GCA_046706605.1 Bathyarchaeia archaeon
CCATAAGCGTTGTTGAAGTCAAATGACCCCAAGCATAATTACCCAACGCAAAACCAACCAAGTCCACGAATTCAACATAGCCAAAGCCACCAAAGCACAGCTGCAAGAAATCAACAGTGACCTTGCCTTAGGTTTCAGCACTGGAGAACTCGAAGCCCTAAAAGCCTACTTTACAGGCAAAAAACGCAGCACAACCGACTTGGAACTGCAAACCATCAGCCAAACTTGGAGCGAACACTGCTGCCACAAAACCTTCAAAGGCAAAATTGACCTCGACGGAAAACAAATCCAAAGCCTGTTTAAATCCTATATAGCCAAAGCTACCAAACAAATCAACGCCCCATGGTGCGTAAGCGTTTTTGAGGACAACGCGGGCATTGTAAAATTCGACAAAGGCTACGGAATCGCAGCCAAAGTGGAAACCCACAACCACCCCTCTGCAGTGGAGCCGTTTGGCGGCGCAGCAACAGGCGTTGGCGGGGTTATCCGCGACATTTTAGGAGTGTGGGCTGACCCCATTGCCTGCACAGATGTTTTGGGGTTTGGCCCGCTGGATTTTGATTACAAAAAGCTGCCTGTGGGCGTTAAGCACCCAAAATACGTTTACATGGGCGTAACGGCGGGAATTAGCGCGTATGGCAACAACATGGGCATCCCAACCGTGAACGGCGCAATATATTTTGACGACACCTACACAGGCAACGTCATCGTTTACTGCGGCTGCATCGGGCTACTGCCCCTAAACAAATACGTCAAAAACGCCAAAGTCGGCGACTACGTCGTTTTAGCAGGCGGAAAAACAGGACGCGACGGCATCCACGGCGTCACATTTGCATCCGCCGAGCTAACCGAAAAATCTGAGGAAATCAGCCGCCCAGCTGTGCAAATCGCCGACCCTATAGAGGAGGAAAAAGTCAAACGCGCCGTCGTCGAAATCCGCGACCTGCAACTGGGCTCAGCAGTCACCGACATCGGCGGAGGCGGATTGTCCTCAGCGGTGGGCGAAACTGCGGAGCGCTTTGGCTGCGGCGTCTCAGTGGAGCTTGCCAAGGTGCCTTTGAAGTATCAGGGGTTGGCGCCATGGGAAATTTACCTTTCAGAATCACAGGAACGCATGTTGTTGGCGGTGCCAGCTGAGAATTTGGAGCGGGTTATGGCGATTTTCCATAGGGAAGACGTTTTGGCAACTGCGATTGGGCTGCTAATTCCTGAACGGAGGTTGCGGCTTTCCTATAACGGCGAGGTGGTCTGCGATGTGGATATGGAGTTTATGTTTAACCCCTGCCAAAGCAGCAAAACCGCCACCATCCAAACCCCAAAGCTGACCGAACCAGAGTTCCCCCAACCCGCAGACCTCACCAAAACGCTGCTGCAGGTGCTCTCAGCGCCTAACATTGCCAGCAAAGAATCTGTGGTACGCACCTATGACCACGAAGTTAAAGGCAACACCCTGCTAAAGCCGTTGCAAGGTGAATATGCGGGACCAAACGATGCGGCAGTCCTTAAACCCGTAGACAATTCGCCTAAGGGGCTGGTGGTTTCTTGTGGCATGAATCCAAACTTTGGCAAAATTGACGCTTACTGGATGGCAGCATCTGCAATCGACGAAGCTATGCGCAATAACATTGCGGTGGGTGGCAGGCGGGTGTCGCTTTTGGATAATTTCACGTGGGGCAACCCAGAAAAACCCGAACGGCTCGGCTCATTGGTGCGGGCTTGCCAAGCGTGCTACAATTTTTCGGTGGCATTTAAAGCGCCGTTTATTTCAGGCAAAGACAGCCTCTATAATGAATCGCCGCTGGGACCTGTCACGCCGACGCTGCTGGTAACGGCTGTGGGCGTAATCCCCGACGTACAGAATACCACCAGCATGGACCTCAAAGCCGAGGGCGACCTAATTTACATAGCTGGCAAAACATACAAGGAACGGGGTGTCTGCGAATATTACCGGCTGCAGGCCCACTTGGGCGCTTCTGTTCCCAGAGTGCGGGGCGCAAAAGCCAAACGCACTTTCAAAGCCGTAACCAAAGCCATAGACCAAGACACCATAAAAGCCTGCCACGACCTCTCAGAAGGCGGGTTAGCGGTGGCAGCAGCAGAGATGGCGTTTGCAGGCAACTTAGGCTTAGAAATCGACCTGACAAAGGTCCCAGCCAAAGACGTAGCACGCGACGATTTTATGCTGTTCTCGGAATCCAACAGCCGCTTCCTAATTGAAGTTGCACCTAAAGACAAAAACGCTTTTGAGGCGCTAATGAAAGGCAAAACCTGCGCCCTAATCGGCAAAGTCACCAAACAACCAAAACTTGTGGTGCGGGGTTTGAAGGGAAAAGTCGTGGTTAACGCGCCGCTGGATGTTCTTAGGCGAAGCTGGAAGCAGACTCTTAGCCCAGAGGAGGCACCAAAATGAAGCTAGAAGACATCAAGGTCTGTGTGCTACGGGTGGGCGGAACCAACTGCGACGCCGAAACCAAACGCGCATTCACGGAACTATGCGTAAAAGCCGAAACCGTCCACGTAAACCAACTCATAAAGCAGCGCAACCTGCTCGACTACAGCGTGCTGGTTTTTCCAGGCGGCTTTAGCTTTGGCGACTATGTGCGAAGCGGCGTAATTTTCGCTCGGCACTTGTCGGCGCAGCTTGGCAAAGACGTGGAAAAATTCGTGGATGAGGGCAGACCGATTCTAGGGATTTGCAATGGCTTCCAAATCCTTGTTGAGTACGGTTTGCTGCCGGGCTTTGACGGCACAAGCGCCTATCCCGAAGCTACGTTAACAAACAATGAACCGTCAGGGTTCAAATGTGAATGGATTTACCTAAAGCAAGAAAACAGGGGCAAATCGGCGTTTACCTGCAAAATCCCTGCAGGAAAAGTGCTACGGATGCCAATTGCGCATGGCGAAGGCAGGCTGCTGTTTCCTAAAGAAAAAGAGCAAGCGCTGCTCCAAAAACTCATAGACCAAGACATGCTGGTTTTCCGCTACTGCACCAAAGACGGCAAAGCAGCCGACGGCAAATACCCTGAAAATCCCAACGGCAGCTTTTTTGACATCGCAGGTATATGCAACCCCGAAGGCAACATATTCGGATTAATGCCGCATCCCGAGCGGGCAATGTACTGGTGGCAACAACCGAACTGGACACGCCAAACCCAAATGCCTCAATACGGCGACGGCAAACTCATATTCCAAAGCATCATAGACAAACTAACCAAAACCCGCTAAAACCAAATTTTCTAGTATAAAGAAGAAGGCAATAGCCTCATAGCTCATCATCAACCTAAAAACTTAGGGCAACAGCTTTTTGCCTTCAGCAACTGAGAAACTTTGCAGGCTGGTTGAGGCAAAAACCAAAAGCAAAAAAGGTTTTCTCGGTGCTTTCTTGAATCTATTGATGTGAGAATTTTAGAATTCACATTACTCGTATTTCGGAACCAACGTGGTGACCCCGTTATTTTTTCTCTACTACAAATATCCACTGAACGCCAAATTTATCATAAAACTGCCCATAAACCCCAAACGGCAAATCATGCAATTCCTGAAACCGTTTTCTTTCAGCACCCTCCGCCAGCCTGTCAAACACCCCTTTCATCTCATCAAGGAGTTTTCCAGTAACAAATATGGCAGACATATTTCCCCGTATAGGAGTAAACTCAGGAGACGCCATCCAATCAGCGGCGGAAATATTAACCGCGCCATTTTTGAGATACGCATTGATAATTCTGTTGTGTTTTTCTGACGGAAACATATCCTTCATCGGCGTATCGCCAAGTCTTGTCAGAGATAATTCCCCTCCAAGACATTTGTGGTAAAAAGTCATTACTTCTGCACAGTTACCATCAAATAAAAGAAACGGCGTAGTTTTTAACATATTAAATCACCGCCAAATCTTTCTCGTGAGGCAACCCCGCGCGTGCGCCCATTTTTATAACGCTTTGTGCAGCAACAAAATTGCCTAATCTTCCACATTCGGCGAGGGCTTTGTCGTGAAGCAAGCCGTAGAGAAAACCCACGTTAAAAGCGTCGCCTGCACCTGTTGTATCAACCACGGGCACCTTGAAAGGCTGTATTGTTTGTTTTTCTTGTCCGTTGGTGACGTAGCAGCCCTTTGCGCCCAGTTTGACGGCGACAATTTTTACGCCTGCGTTTAGCAGTGCGGTTGCGCCTTTTGGGACTTCTCGCTCGCCAGTTATCAGTTGCAGTTCCAACTCGTTGGGCATCATAACGGTGGAGTTCTGGATTATGGGCTCGATTAC
>JBJKPJ010000271.1:0-8095 GCA_046706605.1 Bathyarchaeia archaeon
GATTGTAAAAATATAGTTTAACTTTATGATGCTGTCTTTTACAGCACCTTCACGGGTTGTGAGCGGTATTCCTTTCATCTTGAGGTTACTGGTTATTCCTGCGATCACGACGTTTCCAAGTTCTTCAAAAAGAACCACTGCAGGTCTGACTTTCACTTCATCAGTGTCGGTAAACTGTACGCTCGCAAGGATAACGTCGCCTGACTTAAGCATCTTCCCAAGCCTCATCTTCCTCGTTATCCCACAGTTCCTTCATTTTAGCTTGCTGAATCCTGTGAAGAAATTCATCGTACTGCCTTCGTTTTTTTGCTTCTTTTGAGGTTTTTATTAGATTCAGAATAGTTTCATTGTAAGTTTCTCGGGGATACTTTCTGATGTCCTTTAGCTCTTTGACTACTGATTTCTTCAACTGAACAGTAGTTACTTCTTTGTCCTTCATTATAGCCACATATAGGAAACTATAATTCGTATATAATAGCCTTTTGCCAATTTGTTCCGTCTTATTATATTGTGTTGCAAATTCGCTGAATAATCCTTACTGCAGAACGGGGAGTTCGCATGCAATTTAAACGGGGGTTCAAATCCTCCTCCCCGGCGCTTGCCGCTTGTCAAATACACGATGAATTCGTTTTCGACGAGAGATTCGCTTAAATAATCAAGCAAATCCCTCCCCGCCCGCCAAAAGCTAATTTTCTACAATTGGGTCAACTGATGGGGCTAATTCATGATTTCTGTCTCAAATCATGTTTCTATTTATTTGGGCGTTTGAACCCTTGCCCGCATGGATAATCTTTTGAGTTAGTGTAACTCTCGAGCTTCTGCCCTAAGTCTTTTGGTAGTTTCCCAATTTACCTCATTTGCATCCTTGTCAATCACTACGCCGTAGTCTTTTTTCGCAGATTCTAGGGATACAAACCCGTTAATAAAATCTTTTAACACTGCTCGAGGGTCTCGTTTCAAAGGGTTACCATATCCTCCACCACCCGGAGTTCTAGCAATGAAAACATCACCCTGCTCCAGCTTGATTGAAGTTTTAGACTTTAACCTAATTTCTGTTCCCTCCGCTTTACGGATGAGAAATTCTCCCTTCCCGCCGTCCTTCCCGCCATAAATACCCGCAGGCGGTATCACTGTTCGTTCGGCAAGCACTGAGAGTGTTGCAGAAGAACCGAGCAGTTGCCAACTTCTCTCTAATCCTACGCCACCTCTCCAATTACCTGCCCCTCCGCTGTCTTTTCTCATTTCATACTTTAGGAATCGTATCGGATAAAGTGATTCAAGTACTTCAATGGCTGTATTCATGCTATTGGTCATATGAGTATGTATTGCATCTACACCGTCTAAGCCATTTCTTCCGCCCCAGCCACCGGCTATTGTCTCGTAATATGTCCAGGCTTTCCCCGTTTCAGGGTTTTTGCCACCAATAGCCACGTTATTCATTGTTCCCTGTGACGCTGCCAAAGCTCTTTCTGGTAGAATCATGGCAAAGGCTCTGAGAAGTACATCTGCATTTCTTTGGGAGGTTTCCACGTTGCCTCCGGCTACTGGAGCAGGACGAAGAGGATTAAGAATACAGCCAAGCGGGACGTGAACTTTGATAGGTCTCAGGCAGCCTTCGTTCATCGGTATGTCTGGACCTGTGAAACAGCGTGTAACATAGTATACACCTGACAACGTCACACCATACACTGCGTTGACTGGACCTTCAACTTGGGAGCCGGTCCCAGTGTAATCAAAGCTCAAACCGTTTTTCGAGACAGTTATTATGACTTTTATTTTTACATGTTCATCAGTTGTACCTGTACTTTCTATAAAGTCTTCAGCTTCGTACTTGCCAGCAGGCATCTTTGCAATTGAAGCACGGGTAAGTTTTTCTGACTCATTCATGGCCTGTTCAATCGCTTGGTTTAGTCTTTCAACTCCATGCTCCTCTGCTAATGCTTTCAGTCGTCTTTTGCCTGAAGTATTTGCAGCTACTTGTGCCTGGAAATCGCCCATTTGAACTTCTGGGGTCCGAACGTTTGAAATTAATAAACTCAAAATTTCCTTGTCAATTTTCCCTTGTTTAAGAAGTCTGACTGGTGGAACAATCAGTCCCTCTTGATAAAGGTCCGTGGCGTCAGGAGCCATGCTGCCTGGAACTTTTCCGCCTACGTCTGAATGATGAGCCTTGTTGGCTGTATAGCCAATTAATTCTTCTTTATAAAAGACAGGTGCTATCAGCGTCATGTCTGGAAGGTGGGTTCCTGCTATATAGGGGTCATTTAGTAGAATCATGTCGCCACTTTTTAGGTCACCGTTAAAGCTCTCTATCCCCTCTTTAACAGCCCAGCCTAAAGAGCCAAGATGAACGGGAATATGCTCTGCTTGAGCAACGAGTCTCTTTTTTGAGTCAAACACCGCGCAGGAAAAATCTAGACGTTCCTTAATGTTTGGTGAATAAGCAGAGTTTCTCAGTGCTATCCCCATTTCTTCAGCGGCATAGATTAAGGCACCTCGAATAATCTCTACAGTTACCAAATCAACACCCATTTTAACCCTCCTCCATACTTAGAACAAGATTGCCAAAACCGTCTACTTTGCATCTCCACTCCGGGTAGACTACAGTTGTAGCGTCATATTGCTCAACAATAGCTGGACCTAGGAAGGTATTGCCACTCCTAAGTTTGTTCCTTGCGTATACGCTAGTCGATTCATACTTCATACTATTTTCAAAAAAGACCTTTCGAGAGGGCAAAAAAGCTTCCGTGAATGGATGTTCATCCTCCAGCTTCTTTCTCCTCTCCAAAGGCTTATTCTTTATTACACCAACAGCCTTTAAGCGGGCATTCACTATTTCGATAGGTTCTCCATCACGCCGGTAACCGTAAATAGCTTTATGCTTCCTATGAAAGCTCTCCATGGCATTCTTGAGATCAATTTTTTCATGTGCCCTTTTAGGCGTTGAGATAATAAGCTCATAGCTCTGCCCCAAATATCGCATGTCCAGCTGTCTTTCAAATCGTATATTCTCAGATTTTACCCCTTGTGAAAGTATCGTTTGCGCAGCTTTGGCTTCAAGTGATTCAAAGGCATTTTCCAGTTTAGTGCCTGTCTTATCAGCTCTCGCCATAATTGGTTGTACATTCTCTGAGATAATGTCAGGCGCTAGCAATCCTTGAGCTGAAAATAATCCAGGGTTGGGTGGAACAATTACTTTTGTCATCGATAGTTCTTCTGCTAGGGGGCAAGCATGCATCGGACCGGCGCCGCCAAAGCATACTAGAGCAAATTTTCTCGGATCTAAGCCTCTCTCAATCGAGACGATTCTTAGGATCTTTGACATCTGCAAGTTTACAATTTTTACTATCCCACTGGCAGCTGCCTCCAGATTTATACTGATTTTTTGGCAAACCTCTCTTTGCAAATCCTCCTTCGAAAGGTCAGCGAAAATCGGCATTTCCCCCCCAAGCAGGTGTTCGGAACTTAACCTTCCCAAAACTACGTTGGCGTCCGTAACGGTAGGTTTTTGCCCACCTTTACCATAGCAAGGTGGACCAGGAATTGCGCCCGCGCTTATCGGACCAACCTTTAAAGAACCGGCATTATCAACCCAAGCGATTGTACCGCCACCAGCACTGCATTCTGCCAAGTCGATGAACGGAAACATTATCGGGTATCCGCTTCCCTTGATAATCCTTCCGCTGTGTATTTTTCCGGCAACTTCGTATTCCGTAACAATTTCTGGTTTTCCAGCCTGGATAATTCCTGCCTTAGCAGTGGTTCCGCCCATGTCAAAGCTTAAAATGTTCTTGAGACCGATTTTTCTAGCGTAAAATGACGATGCAATAACTCCAGCAGCTGGACCAGACTCAATTATGCAGACAGGCCTTTCTGTTACAACCCGCTCTAGTGCCAAGCCACCGTCTGACTGCATAATGTAGAATGGTGCATTAACGCCAAGTTGTTTGATCTCGGTTTTCAATTTCTTTATGTAAGAAGAAATAATCGGCATTAAGCAAGCATTGACAACGGCGGTACTCGTTCGTTCAAACTCACGTTGTTCCGGCGCTATTTCTGAGGACCGTGAAATAAATAGCTCTGGAATATCTGTTCGAAGAATTCTCTCGATTATTTTTTCATGGACGGGATTTGCAAAGGAAAAAAGTAGCGTTATGGCAACAGCTTTAACAGCTTTCTCCTGCAACTCATTGGATAGAGAATGCACTTGTCCCTCATCAATAGCCTGTAAAATCTTGCCCTCGGCATCTATGCGTTCTCCAACTTCAAATCTAAGGTGACGGGGCACCAGAATCTTCGGTTTCTGCATATACAGATTATACAGTTCATGGCGACGCTGACGACCGATTTCCAAGATATCTTTAAAGCCTTCGCTCGAAATGGATGCAACTTTGGGAATTTCAAGCCCAGCTTGCCCTAGCAAAGTGTTTACAGCAATAGTGGTGGCGTGGGTAATCGCTTTTACTTCGGAGGGGTGTCTCCCTAATAGGAATCTCTTGAGTACCTCAAGAAAACCTGTGGCTGGATCATAGGGAGTTGAAGGAATCTTGATGTTAACAAAGTTTCCATTGGTTTCGTCTAGCGCTATTAAATCGGTGAATGTACCACCTATATCAATACTTACTTTGTAGGATGGCAAACCGGTACTTCCGAGAGTAGTTTTTAGTCTCACAAAAGTCATAACAATCTTGGTTTTAAAAGTTTCACAAGATTGACAGCTGCCTCGAACAAAATAGGTAATGGTAAGACATCCCTCTTTCTGACTTAAGGAGAACGCCTATGGCTCAGACTCGTTTGGGAACACGTCCGGTGCAACTGACCTCTGATGACCCGAGGGTTCAAACGATGGCTCAACTCTCTCCCGCCCGCCAGTAGCTTAGAAAAATTTTTTCTACTGTTTTTAGGATTTTTGAAAGAGCCCACTTGCCACTCAGTTTTATAAGCAAATTATGACACTGTCAATACTGCCAAATAAAATAACCTGTATAGATTTACTGTCATGTGTTTGCCGCCTCTTTTTCATCAGTTAAATAGCTTTGGCTGAAAAATGATTATGCTGTATTTATGGTAATAAATCATTTTAAATTTAAAATTTATCTTATAAAATCTTGTCAAAAGAAGCACTTGTTACAAGAGTTTTAAAATAAAAACAGCAGATAAATTAGAAATACCCAAAATAAAGGGAAAAATAAAAAATGAATACAACAAACAAAATTTTAACAATAGTTTTAGCTATACTACTGCTATCCTCAATCGACATACTTACTATGCTGCCAACCGGTCAAGCCCATGACCCACCATGGACTTTTCCAAGCTACCCCTACGTTGTTCCAGCACCAGACCCCATAGGGGTTGGACAAACAGGCGCCATCGTCATGTGGGTAGACTATCCAATGCCCGGAGCATTAGTAACTAACGACTACAGACGACACAACTACACGCTGACAATCACTAAACCCGACGGAACAACCCAAACACAACATTGGGACGCAATTTCTGACACAACCGGCATACAATACTGGCAATACACTCCCGACCAAGTCGGCACATACACACTAAAATTTGACTACGGAGGGCAGATCTTTAGCTGGGGCGGCCAATACAACGGCGACATCTACAGCCCATCATCAAGAACCATAACCTGGACCGTACAACAAGACCCTGTACCCACACCCATCTCAAGCTATCCACTTCCCACAGAGTACTGGACCCACCCAATTGAAGGTCAAAACACTGACTGGTGGCTGGTCTCTTCCAACTGGCTTGGCAGTCCACAAATCGTAAACCGATACCAACCCTACGGCTCGGCACCCAACAGTTTCCACGTAATGTGGTCCACCCCAATTCAGCAGGGCGGTGTGGTTGGCGGAATGTTGGGTCCCTCTGAAGATGACCCCGTAAGAACCTACTACATGGGTGGTTCATACAACACAAGGTTCAGCAATGGCTTAATTATGAATGGTAAACTCTACTATCAACTACCCTATGGCAACTCTGGTAGTGGAGGTCCATACGTCTGCCAAGATCTGCGAACAGGCAAAGAACTCTGGCGAACCAACCTAACTGAAGCAGGTACATCAGCACCATCCTTCGGCTGGCTCGAATCCTTCGACGACGGCAACCAACACGGCGTTCTACCAAACGGTCTACTGGTAGCAACATCAGGGTCAACTTGGAGAGGCTATGACCCAGATACAGGTTTTCTTACACCCATGATTATCACAAATGTTCCATCCGGCACCTCAGTGGCAGGACCAAAAGGTTCAATCTTGCGCTACTGCCTAACAAACTTAGGGACAACAGAGAATCCGAACTGGTATCTCCAACAATGGAACTCAACTAAACTAATCTCCTCAATAGGCGGCATAGGTCAATCTGGCTGGTACGGCGTTACCGGCTTTGGCGGTGGATCCGCAACCATTAACGCAAGCCAAGAAACATCCACCAGACCACGTTTTGACTTCAACACGTCAATTACCCTCATGAATGGAGCCTCATGGAGCATCAATAGCAACTCAGCCTACGACGGCTACCTAGTTCTCACGCAAGGCAATTTCGGAGGCAGAACGGACAATTACTACAACCGAAACTGGTACGGCGCAAACATGACTGTCATCAGCACAAAACCAGAATCAGCCGGACAAGTACTGTGGTCAAAGCACTTTGATGCAGCCCCCGGAAACGTAACCCGCGACCTTGTGGCAATTGACCAAGCAAACGGAATCTTCGTCTTTGAAGACAAAGAAACAATGGTTCACTATGGCTATAGTCTAACGACAGGCGAAAGAATCTGGGGACCAACCGAACCGGTTGACCAATACGACTACTTCCGCTCAACAACCCGCTGCGCTTACGGTAAACTATACTTTGGCGGTTACGGTGGCATCCTCTACTGCTACGACGTTCTTAATGGGAACTTGCTATGGACTTATGGTAACGGCGGCGAAGGCAACACTACATCAAGCGGGCTAGTAACTGCTTGGGGGCATTATCCAATATTCCTCCCATCAATTGCAGACGGAAAAGTCTACCTAGCAACAACAGAACACTCCCCTAACTCTCCATATTACAAAGGCGCCCAACTCCGATGCGTAAACGCAACTGACGGCACCGAAATCTTCACTGGAGAAGGTTGGGGTACCGGAATGGATGCAAACTACGACATCGTAGCAGACGGCTACTACGTGTATTTCAACGGCTACGACTCAAAAGTATACAGCATCGGCAAAGGACCAAGCCAAACCACTCTAAATATTCAGAACAACATCGTCAATTTAGGTAACAACATCCTCATCGAGGGGTCAGTGCTTGATATTGCAGCAGGCACACAACAAGATGAGCAGGCAGCACGATTCCCAGCAGGCGTTCCCGCGGTCTCTGATGAAAGTGTTAGTGCTTGGATGAGCTATGTCTATTTCCAAAAACCACGCCCAACAGACGTAACTGGCGTTGAAGTCACGTTGACAACCTTTGATCCCAACGGCAACTGCTATGAAATCGGCAAAGCCACAAGCGATGCTTATGGCAAATTCAACTTAATGTGGCAACCCCCCGTCCCAGGCAAATACACTGTTATTGCTAACTTTGCAGGCAGCGAGTCCTATTATCCCTCCTATGATGAGGCAGCCTTTGGCGTAGCAGACGCCGCACCCACTGCATCTCCATACCCAGAAGTGGCAATTCCACCTACCGAGATGTACATTGCCGCAGCAGCAGTCGCCATAATCATAGCCATCGCAGTAGTTGGGTTAGTCATTGTGCTGATGATAAAGAAAAAATAAACCAACAAAACACCTTCACTTCCTTTTTTTGTGGGAGTCATTGGAAAAAATGTGGGCTGATTGGGCTCCGGTTTAACTCAAAATAAATGAGCGTTTTGCATTTTCCGCTCCCTTTCTCCTATTGATCCAGAGCCCCAGCAAACCCTTCTAACAACGTGTGCTTGCTATAGAAAAAAGCTGGTAATGAGGGTGTGATGTTAACTCCACAAGCAATCGCCACAGGACTGACGTCCAAATTCCCCCTCGGTCCACTTTAACCGCTACGGCTTACATTTTAGGAAAAACTAATCAAGAACTTCCCTTCATAATATAGT
>JBJKPJ010000272.1:0-6297 GCA_046706605.1 Bathyarchaeia archaeon
ATGGAGCATGTCTGTGGACGTGGCGCTTTGCTTCCAAGTTCTATACGCATTGCGCTTTGCAGTTTCTTTTGTCCAGCTTGTGCTTTAAGTTTCTGCATGTAAGCTTTCCACTCGCTCTTTTCAAAACGACCTTCAGTGAAACTGGTGTACCTTTCAAGGTGCCTTGGGTGTGCACTCCACGGATCGCAACCCCAGTAAATAATCAAATCAGCACGATGGCGAATCTGCCCCAATGTACAAGTTGGAATACCAACTTCTTGAACACCCAAAATCGAAGGACCATGGCAGACTACGGCTGTGTTATCCATAACGCCGCCGATTTCTTCAGTTAACTCAACACCTATACGTTGCGCTTCAGAACTGGTTGAGCTCCAACCGTAAAGAATAGGGTAATTTGCGTTTGCAAGAACTTCAGCGGCTGCATGAACAGCTTCACCCACGGAAACGGGAACAAGTTTGCCTTCTTTTCTCATAAGAGGGGTTTTTATCCTGTGGTGTCCACGGTAGCTGAGGAATTTGGATTCGCAGATTGCACAGCCATTTTTAACTTTGACAACCTCGTTGTTTTCCACGGTTAATTCTATATCGTCACATAAGCATCCGCATATTGGGCAAGTTACAGATTTAACAATGGACATTTTTTTACCTCCCAAATTCTTTTTTCAAAAGCTCTTCAATTGTTAATACCTGTTTGTCTGGTGCTGGTTTGACTTCAGCTGGAGTTCCCTTAAAAGAGGGCATTCCGATGCTGGTGGTTTTGTTGCTGCAGACCGCGTTTGCCCATGGACCATAAGGGATGTAAATTAAGCCAGAAGTTGCAGAACGCGGGTACTTGACAGCTTTTAACACAACCGAGCCGTCTGGTGTTGATACTAAAATGTTCGTGTTATTTTTAATTCCGAGTTTTTTCATGTCGTCTGCATCCATGTAGCACATTGAACATGCATCAAAATACTCTTTGGAAGATTTTCCTTTTTCTTTACCGACACCTTGCTCAATTGTGCGACCTGTAAGCAAAGTTACGTTTAACTTTTGCTCAACCATGACTATGACCTTACAAATGTAGTTTATAGAGTTATATTTAAGAGTAAGTTTAAAAAATTCAGAGAATTCAAGGTTAAAGCATTAGCTTAGCATATAAAATCAGTGATTAAGAACATGCAAAATGAGGTTATAACAGACTTATCTTGGGCATCTATTGTAGTTTAGCATGTTTTGCCTGCAAAGACGTATTATATGTTCGCTTGTCACGTTTATCTACCGTAAATTCGATTTTTGCTGGAAAAGTTACTCCAGTCATTCGCCTGAATGCTTCATAAAAGTCGTCAACTGAATCATCAAACCAGCAAACAACGTACCGTTGATTGGGCATAACTTGTTCTACGTCACCCATTAAACAAAAGAAACCCTCAATTCGTCCAGTAAATTCACCCCGCTCTGGTTTCGTTACAAATAGTTTTTTTGCTTTAACCACTGCAAAGGGTTCTTTTTCAGGTTGATCGTTGTTTTCTCGGTAAAAACTTAGAACGGGCTTAAGCCAATTAAATTCAGACAAAAAACTCCCACAATAGGTTAAGACTTGCTACTATTATATAATAGTAATGCAGATTACTGATTTCAAAACATAAAGATCGAAAATTTAAAAGAAACCTGCGTATTTTCAATATAACATGAAGTATTCTTTTAAGATAGGTTCTGCGTGGGGCATCCCCATAGAGCTGCATATCACGTTTATTTTGCTGATCGCCGCAGTTTTTGTCCTATCGCTGCCAACAGACCAATTTTACACATTTTTTATTGTGCTGTTGCTGTTTGTGTTTGTGGTTTTCCACGAGTTAGCTCACTCGGTTGTAGCAAGGCATTATGGAATTAAAGTTAGAAAAATCATCCTCTACCCAATCGGCGGGGTATCTGAAATTGAAGAAATCCCCGACAACCCCGCACAGGAATGGCGAATGGCAGTTGCTGGACCTCTCACCAGTCTTGTCTTAGGATTTGCTCTCTTTGCCATTGGAGCAGTAAGTGCGCCCAATCTGCTCAGCCCGACAGTGTTTGTCAGCATTACGGGAAACGTGATCTACGACTTGGCAAGCTTAAACATCCTACTGGGCTTTTTCAATTTGATTCCAGCTTTTCCCATGGATGGCGGTAGAGTTTTTCGGGCGCTGCTTGCTGAACGCATGAAATACTCTGACGCCACCAGATACGCAGTTACCATAGGCAGAGTCTTTGGAATACTCATGGTTGTGGCAGGCGTCATCTTCCCCAACTATTTCCTGCTTATCTTGGTTGGCATATTCGTGTACATTGGCGCCAGTGAAGAAAGCGAACAAACCATCATCTCCACCGCGTTGGCGGGAATCCGAGTTAAAGATGTTATGCAAACAGAGTTTGGCGTTGTGAGCCCCGAACAAAACCTAACCGAAACCCTAGAATCTATGTTCATGAACCGCTATCATGATGCATTGGTGCAAAAGGACGGCGTTCTTCAAGGAATAGTTACTTGGGATGAATTGATGAAGATTAAGCAAGAACAACGCATTTCTCTTACAGTTGGGCAAATGCGTCTAAAGCAGATTTCTATTGGACCAGATGAATCGATTCTTGAAGCTCAAAAAATAATGATGCGGGAAAAAATCGGCCTCATTCCAGTGGTCGGTAAAGATGCACCCCTCAAGGTGGTGGGTATAGTGACAAATGTAGCAATAGCTAACGCTTATGAGAAAGCTCGAAACCGCTAACAACCCAAAAGACTTGGTGGGTTTGAAGGCAGCCAAGAAAGGTATCGTTAGACGAAGAGGTCTACGTTGTCGAAATGATTGATCAAAAGTTAAACGTCAAATTCCGAATAAACTCACAGACCAACGAAATCAAAAGCACAACTTCCAGAAAAACGAAGAGGAAGAGGGCGGATTTTCCAAAATGAAAGGAAAAATCATGTTTCTGGTCGCTACTATCTCTGTTGCCAACAGAGCTGCTAAAGCGGCTATGTGTCTTTTAAATATAGACTATCAAGTCACATGTTTTAAATTTTTACAGCAACATATTTCGCAGCTATGCCAACTTGCCGCAGTTCATCAACTAAACAAACCAGCATCAACGGAGAGTAATAAACACGGACCTCTTCTCTTTGCTTTCACTTGCCGCAAGCATCATCACGTTAGCTCTTGGCATCGTGGTTTACTCATTTAACCGAAAATCAATACTAAACAAACTCTTCTTCCTCACCAGTACAGCCGCCTTCCTCTACTCATTTACAACCGTAATGATGTGGACTGCAAACAGCTTTGAAGTTGCCAACTTTTGGCATAAAATGGGCACCATGTGGCCCCTCTTTATTGCGTTAGTGATGAATTTCGCTGTAGTGTACACGGAGAGCGGATGGCTAAAAAATAAATGGAATTACCTAATTCTATATTTACCCGCCGTGTCATTCTGGCTAATTGACTTATCAACCAATATGATAAACAGCGCGCCTATCCTAAGAGAGTGGGGTTACAACGATCCCGCCGCAGGAACATGGCTCTACATCATCTCCACAATTTGGGCAGCAGCCCTACCCGTCCTTGCATTTGCCATATGTTTTAGGCTCTACATTAAAACAGATGATTTTGCCCAAAAGAAACGTCGACAATACGTTTCGGTCGGGTTTGCAATACCAATCGCCGCCTACATAATAACCAACATGATTGGGCGTGCGCTTGAAATGGATATTCCCAACTTAGGAATCGTTGCTACATTATTTTTCAGCGTATTCGTCGGCTATGCTATCGTGAAACATGAATTATTCACCTTTGATGCAGCTTTAGCAGCCGAAAACATCCTTTCCACCATGCCTGACTCGCTTATCCTAGCAGACTTAAATGGAAAAATCCTCAAAGTAAACGAACGCTTCATAAACTTTAGCGGGTACCCAGAAAAACAACTCATTGGAAAAGCCATTAGCAATTTCTGCAGTCAAAAACAGAAAAAAGCTTGCCAAGACATAGTATACGAATTACGTGAAAACAAACTGGTAAGAAATCTAGAACTAGAATTCCAAACCAAAAACTACGAAAAGAGGACGATACTCTTTTCAGGTTCAGTTGTAACCAGTAAAATTGGACACGCCATCGGATTAACCTGCGTACTCCACGATATTACAGAACTTAAAAAAATGGAAGAAAGACTAGTTAAAGCCGAAAGGCTTGCCTCCATAGGTGAACTTGCAGGCCAAATTGGACACGACCTGCGCAATCCATTGGCGGGAATAAAAAACGGTATTTATTTAATCAAAAAGAAAGGCAAACAAATCAGCGAAAAGGAACAGCACGAAATTTTACAAGTCATCGGAGCCGCAATCGAAGATTCAAACCGAATCATCACAAGCCTTGTAGATTACTCATCAGAACTGCATTTAGAAAAAGTGGAATGTACACCTAAAACCATAATGCAACAGGCGCTAACTAAAATCCAAATTCCAGCAAACATCACCCTTCTCCAAAACGTTTATGATGAACCAAAAATCTACGCTGACCAAACCCAAATTTCAAACATTGTAGCTCACTTAATCCAAAACGCCATCCAAGCAATCCCAGAGAAAGGCAGCATTCAAGTTTTAAGCAACTTAAACAGCCCCGACTTTGAACTCTCCATCCTTGACTCAGGAACAGGCATACCGCCACATAATCAGCCTAAACTCTTCTCGCCATTATTCACCACCAAAGCAAAAGGCATGGGCATGGGGCTGGCAATCTCCAAACGGGTCATCGAAGCACATGGAGGCAAAATTACCGTGGAAAGCAAACAGGGAAGAGGCACCATGTTCACAATTTCCTTGCCCGCAAACAATTCAACAGCCGATAAACTGCATTTTCAGCCAATCTACAAAAACCCGCAGTTCAACTCCTCTGCGTTTTGAAGTTTATCCTACTTAGGTGGCACTTCTTGATTTTGCACTTTTTCTACCTTTACAACTAGCCCGTCTAATGCTTTGACAGTGACTTGGTCGCCTTTTTGGATGTCTCCCGACAAGGATTCTGCACGCCAGATTTCACCTTGCACTCGGACTTCGCCTTTTGGTTTAAGATCAGTTAACGCCACGCCAACTTTGCCCATCATCGCCTCTGCGCCAGTGAGCTTAGAGCGCCGTCTTATTGGCCCTATCACCCACCGGATGTACATCCCTGCAACTATCCCGAAAATTACAAGTAAACTTAGCTCAACTTCTGTTGCCCCAGTAATCGGCGAAGGCGAATACTGCAGGTTAAACGTCAGAAAATAAATGCCAAAAGCACCTAAAATCACGCCCGCAATAAGCGCAAACCCATGCCCTAGTTTTAACTCCGCCACGATAAGAGCTGCCGCCACAACAAGCATAACGATGCCTAAAGTGGAGGCACCCACGATCTCTGCCCCGACCAATCCTGCAACCATGGCGATAATGCCCAGCACCGTTAGTAGGATGGTGGGGTGATAAATGTCAAGCACCACCGCTATAACGCCTACAAGGAACAGGATGCCATCTAAAGTTGCGTTACTCAAAACGCTAAGCACTTGCTCATAGATGCTTTCACTTATGGTTATCTGCGGATTTCCAGAAAGCCCAAGCTGGGCCAGTGCGTCTGAGAGGGAGTTTGCGGTGCCGTCAGCAATATGGACAGCTACAGCCTCATTAGCGGAGAATGCTACGTCACCTTGAACCATGTAGTAGACTGCAGTGGTGTTGCGATCCCAGTTCTGCGCCAAACTAGTCAAGTAATTTAGCATAGCAGCTTGGGTGTGGTTCTGCTCAAGTTCGGTGCCGCCCACAACGATGGGTGTGCTTGGACCAATCTCAGAGCCAGGCGCCATAATTATCTTGTTTGTTGCCATGGCAATGTAGCTGCCAGCGGACGCGCCTAAACCGTTTGGCACAATAAAAGTGTAGGTGGGGATACCTGACTGGTTTGCTGAAGTTATTGAACCTACAATTGATAGCATATCACCTAGGCTGCCTCCAGGAGTATTCATCTCGATAACTATGGCTGTAACATTCTGGCTTTGCGCGGTTGAGACCACGCGGGACATGAAAGCCGCTGAACCCGCATCCACACCAACATCAAAATCTGCAACCACAACCTCGCCGCCGCCAGATGATGCAGGCTGAACCGAAACAGACGCCGAAGAAGCAGAGAAGCAGCTTGCCACAAGCAGAAAAACCACTACACAAAGCAAAACTAAGATTGAAGCGGAGAAAAATTTTCTTTTCACTTTAGCTGTCTCTAATCTTGGTTATCGGGTAGCTACCTATAAGGTTTAGCATACGGACTCACGAAG
>JBJKPJ010000273.1:0-3926 GCA_046706605.1 Bathyarchaeia archaeon
GTTGAGGAGCCATCCGCTTTAATCTTGCCACTAACAGGGCAAGACCCATCGCGACCAAAATCGCAGCCACAAGTTCTTCCGTCACCAAAACAATCAACGCAGAAGCAGTTGGTTTAGCCGCTATCCCGACAAGCGCCCAAATAACAACTAAGCTATAGGCAAAATCGCGTCGGAAACCAATAACAACAAGTGTCACAATCATGGCAAGAGCCATAGCAGTCAACGCTCCTGATTCAGCACTTAACCCAAAGCCGTTCCAGTGCACAGAAACCAAAGCAGCCGCAATGTTGGCGAGGGTGGCTACAGTTATCCACCCGATGTACACTTGGAAGGGCAAATGAACAAGTAGTTTTTCTTTTCGGGGGACATTGGATTTTCCGATTCCTAAGCGAAGATAAATCGCCACCAAACACGCTAAGAGCGCAAACATCAAAATTAGGGACTCCTGGATGTAGTCATATTGCCAGAGGAACAGCCAGCTGATGTTGAATATGCAGCTTAGGATAAAGAGGGCGCTGATTTGTTTTTGGAAAGGCATGCTGCTCTGTTTTGGGAGGGCTTGGTAGACCACAAACACGCCAAGTAAAAGGTAGATTATACCCCAGATGGCAAAAACATATCCTGCGGGAGTAAACGGGTTTGCGTATAAGTCAGAGACCTGCGCAGTTGTTCTACCGTTAAGAAGTGTTGTGCTTGATAAGCCGTTCACTGCCAACGTAGCGATGAAGGCGGCGATATTTCCAAAACGGAGCCAACTGCTGCCTGCTTTAAACAAAAACTCACCAAGATATGTTTGTTATTATTGAAATAAAAGGCTGACGGCTAGCAGAAAAATAATAAAAAACGCCCAAACCTGTGGCAGTACACAGCGTTATTTAAGGGATTCTTCAAGCGCCGCAAAATAGGACATAACTTGCTCCATTTGTGGTTGCGCCATGGAGAGGATTGCTTGGACAGCGGCTTTTTTTGGTGCAGTAGTGAGCGTGGCTATGGCGTAGTCTAGGCTGGTGAAGAGTTGGTCCCATGGAATGCTGACGCGTTTTCCCTTCAAATTGTAGAGCGCCAGTACAAAGGCGCTAGCGCGGTTTAGGCTGTCTTTGAAGGATTGGATGCTATTACCAAGGTCTGCAACTTCATATTCCTGCCCCTTGATGAAGCCTACGATTACACGGTAGTTTTGCTGCAGTTTTTGGATTTCAGCAACAAGGTCCTGCTTGATTCGGGTTTCTGAATCGGCTTGCATTAACATCAGTTTGGTGATGTCTACTCGAGTACATAAGAGTTGTTTACTTATTTCTTTAACAATTCTCTGTTTCAACAACTATGAAGTGGGTAATTTAAACAAAAATATGCCTCAATCCACCCAATTTCAGCCTACAAAGCATGTGGCTCTTTATTTGTAGTATCTATAAAATTTTTAAGCCACCTTAACGTGGCGACCAACTTTTTTCTGCTCAGCCAAACAACCCCCGACAACACAAACCCAAAGCCTAAAATCTGCAAATTCATCATCAGGCTACCAGCATCTATGGGAGTATTGCTTATCAGCGAATACCCCACGTTAACACCAGGTTCCACCCTGAAAACCAAATAATCCCACGTAGAAAACAGATGCACATAACTCATGTTGTAAACTATTGCCGCCCCAACCAAAACAAACCCCACCAAAGCCACCAGCCCATAGATTTTTTTCTTTTTCTGACTGGCTTGCTGGAAAAGCGAGACACCTTTGCTTACCAGCGACGCTGCAAGCAGGCTAAAGAATGGCAACGCTTGGTAGTTGTATTTTATTGCGTTCTGGTAGGGCGATTTAAGGTCTAAGGTTGCGCCCAAAAAGGTGTTAACTGCAACAACAGTAGAAACTGTGACTAAGCAAATGATGTCTAAAACAAGAAAATTGCGGAATTGTCCTCTAAACACCAAACAAACAAGCAACGACAAAGCAATGGCGTCTACAAAAAACCAGCCTATCCCATAACTAATAAGGAAATTGCTGACAAAAAAGTAAGACGGAGCTATCCCTACGGGTTCATGAACAATGAAATCAGGGTGAAAAACAATAGTACTCAAGCCCAGCCCCGTAATAGATACATACCACAAAAACGAGGCCAGAAACGGAACAACAGAAAACCCCGCCAGCCATGTTGCTATACGCTTTAAGGTTGGTTTTTGAATTAAAAACAATGCCAAAAGCGGAATCAGACAAAAGACCGCGTAGAGTTTTGTGTTAAAAGCCACAGCGAAAACGACACTAGAAACCAAAAAAAGTTTAAACGAGCCTCTCTTGACGGCAATTAACCCGACAAACAACGTTAACAAACTAAAGAAGAGGCATTGAACGTCAATTAAGAATGCTCGGGACAAAATAAGATTCCAAGGGCTAAACGCAAAAAGCGCCGCCGCAAAAACCCCCGTTGTCCTGTTATAAAGCGCTTTACCCAACACATAAACAAGGATTATGCAGCCAACCCCAAACAGGGTTACCAAAAACGCGCCGTTAGCTATCGATAAGCCAGCGACTTTGGAGAAGGCAGCTTGAATGTAAAACCCAATCGGCGGCTGGTCAATTAGATAAAACCCGTTGGCATAGGGCAGCCCATACTTGAGTACGCCTGACACGGCATTGAATTCCCATGTTGTGTCGCCGTTCTGGTAGGGTCCCAAAGAGAGAGCCACTAGCAGAAACCCAACTAAAATGCTCAGAACTGGATAATTTTGGCTCAACAGTGTTTTAAATTCAGCCCAACTGAATTTTAACATGTTCCCATAAATCAAATTTGTCTTTTGGGGAAATAAGGTTTGCCATAACTTCCTGTTGGTCAACAAAATTCGACTACCCGCAGTCAAAAACCCTTGCTTTTTCCATGTTCACTGCTCTTGTGGTGTTCACTCATTGAACTCTCAACAGGTCAAAAAACATTGACCCCTTTCAGCTTGTGGTAGTTGCCTCAATTAGCCAGCAACCCATCGGGGCAGTGTAATACAAAAAAGCAATTGCCCAATTCCATAGGAAGATGATGACTAAGAGTGTTATTGCCTTTTATAATACTAGAAGAAAAAGTTCTGCCACAGTTGGTTTATCCAAGTATTCTTTTGACGTGGGGTATCTTTTTGAGGGGAACAAGGACAGCAAGGCAAATCGCCAACGTAACTGCCGTGATTATTGGGACTTCGATGATTGGGTTTATGTTTGTTACGCTTATTTTGAAGCCAAAGTATCCTCTTTGTAAGGATTCGAGGACTATTACGTGGAAGAGGTAAATTGGCAGGCTGTTGTGGCTGATTACTTGGAGCATGCGGTAGCCACGGGGAAATCGGGTCATAATGGCTTTGTTTGGAATATAAGCAAACAGCAGGAACAATGCGACGGAGGCTAATATGACGCTGAAATTTGACGCATCCAAAAGGAAAGTGGTGTAGCGTTCGCCTAAGTTGCCGACCAAAAAGTATGAACCAAAAATGGTGACAAGCGAACTTGCCACCAACACCGCCACTAATGTGGTTTTGCGGAACTGCAGTTTAGCCACGTAAGCGCCTAAAACAAAATAGCCAACCAGCCCAGTCAAAATAAAGACGCTGTTTCTAAACCACACTGCTGCTGGGCTGATAGCTGCATACAGCGTCATAAGTGGCACAATGCCTGTTCCCACAAACCAGAGGACCAAAAAATACCGAATCAGATTCCAGTTTGCATGCGCCACAATAACCCGCAGCAGTGGGGTGAGAAGGTACAAGCCGATTAGCACATATATGTACCAAAAGTGCACGTATGGCCCCGTTAAAATTCCCTTCAACACCGCAACGCCTGTGAATGCTTGCCCTTTAACGGTAAAGTCCCACACAAAATAGATCACACCCCAAAACAAAACGGGAATCCCGATACGTTTCCAACGTTTCCTGAAAAATACTCTCAGCGGCTCGTCAGC
>JBJKPJ010000274.1:0-26439 GCA_046706605.1 Bathyarchaeia archaeon
CCCATGGGGATTGTACCCTGTAGTAATATTGGTAATCAGGGCTTTTGTCTCGCCTGATATGATTGAGACAGTGCTGTAAATTCCGGTGTCACCGCTCGTGCAAAAAACCTGGTTCTTGCTCTTATCATAGGCTAAACCCCAAGGTCCTGTTCCAGCTGCTAAAGTCACATTTGCTATAACAGAGTGGCTGGCGCCCGATAAAACTGAAACGGTGTTATCACCACTATTGGCAACGAAAACTTCATCTTCAGCTGAGTTGTAAACCGCGTACAATGGATCGTATCCCACTTTAACTGTAGCGACTACACTATTATCGCTGTCAGAGATGATTGATACAGAGCCAAATGTTGTGCCTTCTGTCCAATAAGAGTTGACAACATAGACTTCACCTTTAGAATTATAGGCAATACCAACAGGATTAGTACCAACAGATATTGTTGCGATAACGGTATTGTTGATATCTGAAATAACTGAAACTGTGTTAGATCCCCAATTTGCTACAAAAATTTCATTTTTACCAGAATCGTAAACTATTCCATTGGGACTGTCGCCGACAGTTATTGTAGACATGTGGGGATTGTCAAAGTCTGTAGCGGACAAAACTGATACCGTGCCTGCGCCTTGGTTGGTTACGAAAATTTCGTTTTTGTTTGAATCGAAAGCGACTCCTACTGGATTCAGTCCAGTGCTTAAACTTGCGATAACGCTATTGTTGCTGTCTGAAATAACTGAGATGGTGTTGTCTCCCGAATTAGCTACAAATATCTCCCCCGTTGCGTTGTCACAAGCTAATCCTTGCGGGCTACTACCAACCAGTATCGTAGCGGCTACGTTAACTGCTTTAGCATCTGTGGCAATTGATAAAAAGACAAAACAAGTAAAAAAGGTAAATGCTATTTTTAGCAACTTTTTTTTGACCATAACGCACGCTCTCTCAATACAATTTTACTTAAACGTTTGGCTATTCGATTAACAGCCTATATTGCCTTTAAGCCTTTGCTCATCTTTATTTCAAACATTTTTTGCAAAAAGGGGGCTATTGATATCAATGTGAAGGATGGAAATAAATCTGCATTTTGCAGGTCAGCAGTTGACAGAAGATTGTTTCTAAAAAAGCCGTGTGCCAAGAAGTTTGGGTAACTTGGCAACAATGCGGCAAAACTACGAACAATCACTTGCCCGAGGACTCTGTTTTTTCGTAACAACACTGTAACCAGTTGAAAGAAAAAGATCGCTCATCAAACTAAACTTCTTTTTAATTTTCAGTCTTTCAATTCAACGTTTTTGTGATTATAAATCCGGTGTTTTCAGTTTTGCTCGCCTCTCCCTTAGGATGATGGAAATGAGTAAAGGTTAACAAAAAGTTTATAACAACGTTATAGCTCCGATGTGGTTGGAAAGATGGGGCCGAGTGGGCTCTGGTTTGTTTCACGATGCTAGTAGCTGTAGTTTCGTGAGGAGCGTTTTGCGTTTTCGCTCTTTCTCCTTTATTTGGTCCAGAGCCCCAGCAAACCCAATATCCGACTGATCTTCCAACTTTGAGTGGCGCAAAAAGGTGATTATGACCGCGCTTCAGTTTAACTACCTCTATATAAGTTAGTGAAAATAGATAAAAACCACTTACATTCGCAGGGCGAACCGTTTTTACGCAATTCCCGTTCGTAATAGTTATATTTCATGAAACAAATTCCAGTGAAAATATAGTGCCGATCATAATTGATAGCGTGTATAAAGTCGATATAAGTAAGTCTGAGAAAGACCAAAAATATCATAGCCTTGGCAGAAGTCAAATCCATGGTTTGTTGGCTCTGTCAGTAGGCTTGTTTAGAGGTTGCTAACTCATGGTCGAGTACAAATGGGTTGCTCTTTCCAACACTACTCTTGGCATTCTGATGGCCTCAATAGACAGCACGATAGTGTTGATTGCCCTTCCAGCCATTTTTCGCGGTATAAATGTGAATCCATTAACGTCTTTCCCGTATCTTCTTTGGATTCTTTTCGGCTACATGATTGTGACTGCCACTCTATTAGTATCGTTTGGGCGAATATCAGACATATTCGGTAGAGTAAGACTCTACAACTTAGGATTCGCAATATTCGCCTTAGGCTCTATACTGCTTTACCTCACACCGAATACTGGAGACATAGGCGCCTTAGAACTGATTTTCTTTCGAATAGTACAAGCGGTTGGAGCCGCCTTCCTTTTCTCAAACAGTGCCGCAATAATAACGGATGCTTTTCCGTCAAATGAACGAGGTAGAGCCCTCGGCATAAACCAAGTTGCGTTTTTAGCAGGTTCATTTATAGGACTTGTTCTTGGCGGAACCCTTGCAACAATAGACTGGCGTCTGGTCTTTTTGGTCAGCGTTCCCATAAGCACTTTTGGCGCAATATGGTCTTACTGGAAACTAAAAGAGTTAGGCACCATAAGTAGAGGAGCGAAAATAGATGTCTGGGGAAATATTACATTTGCTACTGGCCTAACCGTGCTCCTGATCTCCTTAACATATGGCTTGCTTCCTTACGGCTCGGCAACAATGGGTTGGTCCAACCCCTATGTAATCGCCGGTTTGATATCGGGAGCTTCACTTCTCATAGCATTCCCCATTGTAGAAAGAAGGGTGAAATCTCCCATGTTCAGACTTGACTTGTTCAGAATTCGAACATTTTCTGCGGGCATATTTGCTGGTTTTCTAGCCTCAGTAGCAAGAGGCGGGGTCATGATCATGCTCAGCATACTGTTGCAGGGCATATGGCTCCCACTACACGGGATTAATTACACCGATACACCATTTTGGGCAGGAGTATACTTGCTACCCCTCTCAGTTGGGTTCGTAACCATGGGACCAATCAGCGGAACGCTCTCAGACAGGTATGGCGCGAGAGGCCTGTCAAGCCTTGGCATGGTGATTACATTCGCAACATTCTTTGGTTTAGCGGCCCTTCCCTATAACTTCAATTACCTCGAATTTGCCGTACTAATTTACGTACAAGGGCTCGGCATGGGGATGTTCGCCGCCCCCAATACAGCATCAATAATGAATTCTGTTCCGCCAGAATATCGAGGTGCAGCATCTGGAATGAGAACTACACTACAAAATACAGGAATGGCAATCAGTATCGCCGCGTTCTTTGCTGTCATTGTGCTTTCACTTTCACAAGGTCTTCCGACAGCTTTCACGTCCTCTTTAACAACAGCAGGTGCACCCCAATTGATTCCATACTTCACGGCGCTCTCACCAACTGAATCGCTTTTTTCTGCATTTTTGGGGTATAACCCTGTTGCATCAATCATAACTCAGTTGCCCCACAGCGTTGCCACATCATTGAGCGCTCAGACAGTTAACGTCCTCACCGGGCTACAGTGGTTCCCAAATGCAATTGCTAAATCGTTCATGTCTTCATTGCACATGGCGTTTTATGTGGGCGCAGGGCTGGCAATAGTTGCTGCAATCACCTCTCTTCTCAGAGGGAAAAAATACATCCATAATCAAAAGGTCTGAACCCATTCCTCTCTTTTTAAAGCAACAAAGCCCAAGCGTCAGGCATCAACTTAAAGTCTGTAAATTACGTTCTTGTTAGCTTCTGGATATTTTTTAACTAATTCGCCGAGCCTTAAGTTTTGTTCAGTGCTGTCTAACCCTATACCACGTTCCATGGGTGTTTTTGTAGAGTTTTTTTCCTTTGGCTCTTTTCTTTGGTTTTCTTCTCAACATTATCAAATCCTAAAAGAATTATTCACATTTTATGATCCTTTTATTGCTTTTAAGTCTTTGATTTTTTGTCCGTTTATGCTTTGAAGTATCCTTCGATTCTCAAAAAGGCTTCTTGGTTCTTTTTGTATCGCCAGAAAATATCGCCACGCTTGTCTGGCTGAAAATCCCACGGAGAACCCAAGGCAACATCGCCTCCCCTCACCCAGCCGCGTTTTTTCATCTTGCCTGGAGCTGGGGATGGGAATTGAACTCCCAACGGCTCTCATGTATCAGACATTAAACTCTTCTCCCGCAGCAACTTTCCCTTTTTTCTTTATTGGTTTCAGACGTCAAGTCGCAAGTTTGGTAAGAGATGAAAAAGATGAACCGAAAAGTAATCAACTGTCCTTATTGCGGCAAAATATTGCCCGACGACATATTGACAGGGGTACCTCGAAAGAAAGTCAAATGCCCAATCTGTGGCAGCCAGAAAAACTGGAAAGACGGTTTAAGAAATACCGCCAAAGGAAGAATTCAGCGTTACTGCTGCAAAGACTGCGGTACTCGATTTTAGAAGCATGTGCCATTAAATTTTCCTCTTTTTTCTTTCCGACGGAGGTTTCTTGATGAAGGACCGATCGCTCAATATCGTTTATCGCCGTGGAGATGACGGCCAACTTTACGTTTTTATGTATCGAGGAAAGCTCCATGTTGGCACGGTTGAAGTTAACTCGTTTAATTGTTTGAAGGTTTTTCGCGGATTAGAAAACAAATCACCAGTATTAGTTCAATACCTGCAGTAAGCCAACGGAGACTTTTTCTTGGACAAGCAATCTGTTGATAGAAGTCAAAATATTTCGCTTTCAAAGTCAAAAGTCAAATTTGACTTCGCTACTGTACGCTCCCGAGTCATTCCCATCCTCAAAGGCATAGAGGTCAAAATGTACCCATCCAAGATAGGACGAGCCAGAGGATGGAGCAAACAACACGTCGATTACTACGTAAAGAAACTTGAAAAAGCAGGTCTAATCCGCCGATTAAAACGCAGTAACTTCGTTGATTATGAGCTAACCGAGCGAGGTCAAAACTTTCTCATATCATGTGAGGGAGTCCTCTTTAGCAGCGGCGTCTTCCGTTTGCATCGGTGTTTTTTCAAGTTCCCGGTGTTGCGTGAGGGGTTTTATCCTTTGAACGATTTTAAGCGGATAGAGATGCAGAATTGGACCGCACTTTTAGGGTTAGAGCAAGGTATCAAGGTTAGGCATACGACAACGTCTTGGATTGTGCATGTGGAGACGCTTTATGGTCGTAGTCCTGGTGAGCTTGTAACTCTAGCTAAGAACTTGGCTGACCGTGTAGCTAAGAGCTTGTCCAATAAGTATGGCTGCGTCTTAGGGGAGGGACAGATTAACAAGCGCCATGAGTTAGGAGTCGATGATCCAGTTGCCAACTTACTCAACCGCTATTTTACGGTTAGCACACCAAAACGGGTAATCGATGATAGCCCTGGTGAAGACGAGGGTGAGCTTGATCACCTTGGTCGTGATGCTGCAATTGAATATTTGCTGATGCCTGAGAGAATTAAAAAGCTGGAGGGGCAAATGGGCAATGTTCTATATAGCTTGGAGGAAATCTCCTGCTGCCTATCCAAGCTAGACAAAATGGGTTATGATCTGGCTAAGGCTGCTGAAGTTCTATGCAAGCTTGCGACTTCTGAAGTCAGTCTAGATGTGGCCAAAACTTCGGCTGATGGAGGTAACAGCTATGTGTCTTAGGACATTTTTGGCAGTGAAAACCTGTTCAAAAGCACTTTTCGCAATGTGCCAATAGTCTGGGAAAAGTCCATGCTTTGAGGGAGTTGGTTGGTCTTGTTGGTATATCAAATTTTCTCAATTCTTATTAACATAACCGAACATACCACTTCTTATTATGCAACGCCAGCCACTGCAAATTCCAGATAATCGAACCCTTCCACAGAAGATTCGAGAAGCAAAGGAAAAGCAAAATTTGGCCATTTTTCTGGGTGCAGGATTTCCGAAACTTTTTGGCTGCTGGCTTTGGGAACAACTTGCAGAAGGGTTTCTTGATACTTGTCAACAGAATGGAGTCATTGATGCTCGTGAGAGAAAAAATCATCAAGATTTGCTAAAAGAGCACAAGAAGACAGCTCTCGATGTAATTACATTTTGTTACAAAGAATTAGTCAAGAGAGGATTTCAAAATGAGGTGGCAAGGTTGTTACAGGCGTCGTGCAGAGTTGACCCAAACCTGAATGATTCTTTGCACGATGCGTACAAGCAATTGAGGCACCTAGGTGACTACTTTATCACTACAAATTATGATGAACATTTTGATAATCTCTTTCAACAAAATTCTGTTTTCTACAAACCTGCCCACTATTTTAGCCTCGATTGGACTGGCAAAGCCTTAGATAGAGACACTTTATATCACATCCATGGCTCCATCAAAGATGTTGAGACAATTGCTTTAACATATGAAAATTATGCAGAAAGAGAATCAAACTCCAACTACATATCATTTCTGAAAAACTTATTCTGCCACTACACCGTTTTGTTTGTTGGCACGGAAATTGAACCATATCTAGGTTCAATTCTAAGAGTTGTGAAGAAACAAGGCGGCTGCAATGGTAACTTTCTCCTAAAGAATTATTTCTCTGATGAGCAAGAGGAATATCTCGTTGACAAAGCAAAATTTGATGAACACAACATTGAGGTAATTTCTATCATTGGTGATAAGAAGGAATTTCATGAACTTATAACAATAATAAAATCTTGGAACAACGAATTTGAAGAAATGGGGTTGGAACTTAAATGAGTTTGCAAAATGAAGAAATTGAAAGCATAATTGCAAAGGCCGAAAAAGATGATGTATGGAAGTCGTACCTTTTTGAAAAGCTTGGAAAAATTGAAAACCCCTCAAAGTGGCTAAATATTCTCACACAAAAAGGTTACTTTGACCCAAAGAACAATCCTGCTCCTCAAGCAAAAGGTGAAAAGTACATTGTCACAGAGTATTGGGATGCACTAGGGTTCTTGACAAGGGTATCAGAAATAAATAAGAGTCATCCAAATGACGAAATCACAAAGCGCTTGCAAAGGATACTAGTTTCTATTATTTCATATAGAGATGAAAACGGAAAGAGAATTGAAAACACACGATCGGATTGGCTTTTAATAAAAATGATTTTTGATTTGCCCATAACCGAAATTACAGATGACCAAATACAATTCGTAAAAATTGCGTTAGATCAGGTTAAGACAGATACAATTCTAATTTCAAATGAGATAACAGAACGAATAATTCCTTATTTAATAGAAAAAAAAGCCAAAAAACTTATACTCTCTTTGCTCGACATCGTGCTGGACTTCGAGATCAGCAATAAGTCCTACCTCCATGAAGTGACGTCTATAATTGGAGATTTCTATCTGAGCGAACTAGTCAAAAAATACCAAAAAGACTTGTTAGAAATTTGTGGTATTGAATTGTACGACCTACTTTTGAAAAAGGCGAATAAGGTTATTTCGCTAAACAAGAGAATTTTTAGCTCTATAATAACGATTGAAGAAAGTTCCCAAAACATGTTGGATACCTACAAGTTTATATTAATTGGTTTTTTGAGAGACGCTCTAACCAACCAGCAACCTAAAGACATTAAAAAGAAAATCGAAGGATTGCTTAGGGAAGAAAATCCTGTTTTAAAAAGAATCGCCATCTCTGCAATTAATTCTTACTACAGCGATCTGAATGGCATCTTCTGGGAAATGGAACCTAATCCCTTGAATGAACTTATGCTCAAGCACGAACTCTACGAGTTATTCAAAAATCATAGCGCAGAATTTGACGACGCCCAAATTCAGCGAATATTGAAATGGGTAGAAAGTGAAGATTTCTCAGCCCTGGTTAAGTATTACGAGGGTAAAGACAAAGCCGAGCTTGAAAGGGCAATCGCGCATTATAAGAAAGAATGGTTGACTTCTCTTCTTGATTCAGGTGACAAAAAAGTACGGGAACTGTATGATAAATACTCTGAAATTGCGCCAGAAGAAATCGCGCACCCAGGCTATAACGTTTGGACTTCTGGTGTATCAGTGGGGCTTCCTCGTTCAGAAAAGTTAGAAGAAAAGTTGGAAGGCAAAAAAAATGAGGAGATTGTTGAATACCTGAGAAATTACAAGAGAGAACCCGAAAAGTGGGAAGATGTTATTTCCGTTGCTGATTCACTTGCAATCGGCTTCAAGGACTACGTGACGAAAAATTCTGTCCAAATTTCTGAAACAATTGAGCCATTTCTAAGTCTCCCTGTCAAATTTCAGGTTTCTCTTCTTAGTGGATTAATAAAAGCTTTAGAAAATAAAGAAAAAATTAACTGGCATAATATTTTGAATTTTTGTTTGGAACTTCTAGGAAAAGAAGATTTTTGGCAGACAATTTCTCAAGAAAAAGAGGAGCTGGTGAAAGAAATTGCTAGACTAATTATCACTAGCACTCGAGATAAGTCAACTGCTATTGACCAAGAAAATCTGCCTATCGTCGAAAAAATATTGATAACTATGGCTTCAAATGATCCGTCGCAACGTCCAGAGATTGCCGACTTGTTCACTTCTGTTCTCAATTCTACGAAAGGTAATATCTACTCTGCAATGATTCTATATTCACTAAGATACGCAGAACTCAAAAGTGAAAAAGTTTGGAAAAAAGAAATTAAAGAATATTTTGAAAACAAGATTGATGAAACCACTGCGCCAATTGAGTTTTACGTGACAATGGGACAATACTTACCCTATATATCACATCTAGACAACAATTGGGTGAGCGCGAATATTAACAAAGTATTCCCGAAAGACCAAGAAGAAAGGTGGAAAGCAACAACTACTGGCTATTTTTACAGCTCTAACACACTGTATTTAGACTTATACAGATTGCTTAGAGAAAGCAACAACTACTCTAAAATGCTTGGTACCGACTTTGAAGATAAATTCGTATCAACTCGTGCTGTTGACCACGTATGTATTGCCTATCTGAATGGTTTAGAGAATATTGATGAGCAAGAAAGCTTAATTCGCAAAATAATCGATACTGCGAATATCAAAAAAATTTCCGAAGTAGTAAATTTTGTTTGGAGAATAAAAATAAAGCTATCGGCTGAGCAGAAAGAAAAAATCATTGTACTTTGGGAGAAATTGGTAGAAAGATTGCTTCCAAAAGAGTATGAACCAGAAATTTCAAAGGTTCTATCCAGTTTATCAAATTGGATAAACGTTATTGATGACCTAAATCAAAGATGTGTGAAACTACTGAAAATATCCGCTAGACACATTGGGGCAGATTTTAATTTGTTTCTCCTCATCGATAACCTTACCAAATTTGTCGATACAAAGCCGCGGGAAGTCGGCGAAATATTCAATGAAGCGATAACGAAAGAAACATTACTTTTCCATAAAGTTGAACAGGTTCAAAAGATTGTCACGATTCTCTTTGAAAAAGAAGCTACTGACATCGCTAACGAGATATGCGAAAAGTTCTGGGAAAACAAACAATTCTTTCTTAAGGAAATCTGCGATAAATACAACAAGACTGCCTAGGCGACCAAGTGATAAATACCAGGACTTTCGAGTCCAGGGTCCATGTTGAACTCACAGTTCTCTCTCTAAAAACAATTCTTCAAAATGAAGTTCAATATATTCACTTCTTGATCTTTTTTGTTTAGATGCTTCTTGATCAATCTTTTGCAAAATACGGGTAGACAATGCTATACTGACTGGGTGTTTTCTCATCGCCAACTCCAGAGTCTTATGAATATTTAACAATTGTTGTTAAATCTTAACAAAGCTTAACAACAGCCTTTTTCAGCAAAAGAAGCCTTTTTCTGCCTTATGGAATCTCAAACTTGTAATGGCTGCAAGCATGTAAAGGAGCATGTAGCCTCACTTCTTCCCTTCAAAGTAATAGAGTCAGCGGCGGACAAGCCCCTACGGATTGGTGGCGTCGCCATGGCCGCTGGTATGTCTCGCAATTTTAACGTCTACACTCCTGATGAGCTTGCGGTTTTTGCTGAAAAGCTCGTTAATGCTCCAGTGTACATCGAGCATGTAGCTGTTGAGAATGCAGCTGGAAAAGTTACCAAGTGTAGCTACGATGCAGCTAGCCAAAGTCTGCTCTATGAGGCAGAGATCTACGACCAAACCATAGCCGAAAAAATACGCAACGGCCTCATACAACATGTCAGTGTCGGCGCAGACTACGACGTTCTCGATGTAGTGGACGCCAAGGTTCCGCATGGTCTTTTCAACCCCGAATTATCTCTTGTTGCGGTTCCAGGCATCCAGGAAACAAACATAAAAGTAATCGAAAAAGTCGAAGACAAACAGCTAAAAGAAAAGCTTTCCCAAACAGAAGGCAAGCTTTCTGAGGCTGAAAAAACAATCGAGGATTTGCGAAAGCAACTCCCAGGCGGTGGATTACTCAAAAACCCACCCAAGATGATGCCAGTTTCTGAGCACCTATCGGAGCTTGAAGAATTGCATGTTCCCTTGATGGTCGAACGTAGCGGTTCGGCTGGGATGCAGCAACTTTGCCAGAAAATCCGTGGCAAAATTCGCAAAGCTCGGGAGCGGCTGAACGAGAAATGATCATACTCACTTTTGTGGGGCTAGTAGGTCAAGGACGAACTTGGCCAAACGCAAAAAGAAACGGAGATCGATTTTAGATGGCTGACAAAACAGGCAAAACATGGATGGCTGTAGGAGAAACCGACGATCCCGAAGCCTTAATTGAGACTTATACGGCGGATGCTGAAATCACAAAAGGCTCACCAGTGTATCTTAGTGCTGATGGTCAAGTTACTTGTGCGGCTGCTGCTCAGAACTGTATAGGTGTTCCGGTAGAGGCTGTTGCTGACACCAAACCTTGTCCGGTTTTGGTTAGAGGCAGAGTTAAAGTTACTGCTGGTGGCGCTATCACTCGTGGAGCCGCCGTTTATGGTTCTGATGCTGACGGAAAAGTCCTAAGCTTAACAGATCAAGCGGTCGACGAGGGTGGAGCTGCAACCTATTCTATCTACTACAATCGGAAGCTTGGTTATGCCTTGCAGACGGCTGATGCTGAGGACGATTTGATCGAGATCCAAGTGGAGAAAGCATAGATGAAACCTCGACTTTTCGAAGCTTTAATGCAAAAAGAGGGCGACCAAAAACATGCCTATGAAGAGCTCAAACGCAAAGCAGACGCTAACCCGTTCCTTAAGCGCTATGTCGCAATGGGTATAAAGGAAGGACTGTTTAGCGACTCTACAAATGCGCTTGGCCGGATGCATGACACAATGGTTGAATCGGCTTGGCCAGAGCTTATTGGTAGAAACATGATACAAGTCATGCCAACATCTGAGCCGCTTGAGCGTTTTCCACTGGATGCAGGCGCAATCGCTTATGAGTATGCCGAGGGCGCTGTTGTTCGATTAAGTGGCAAGAAACCAACCAAGGTAGACATAAGCACAGACATCATGACAGAATCGGGCGATGAGTGGACTAAAGAGTTCTCAGAAGACGCCACTTGGAACGTAATGGATCGAATGGTCTCAAACATCGGCAGAGCTGTAGCACTCAAAGAAACCCAGAAAATCATCGCCTTATACGCTGGAATTGCTGATGCAGATCTAGCCGGAGGCGCTGTCGTAGCAGGTGGAGCTGCCGTGTTAAGCTGGGCTGGCCTTCTCGCATTACGTGCACAGTTACGTAACCAATCTGGTGGCGGATGGAACCCCAACGTCTTGGCAATCAGCGAAATGCAATCTCACCAGCTGCTAAACGACGACAAATTCATAAGATCGGTGTATTTGCCAAGTAGCCAGACCGACATTGCTCAGGGTTCTATTGGAAGTGTCTTAGGCATGAGTGTTGAGGTAAGCACAGAAATCCCCAATGGTACCGCTTACGCAATCGACACACGAGTCGCCTCAGTAATGCTTCTTCGAAGAGACTTGACAGTTGAGGACTGGTATGATGCAAAAACAGGCAAATCCGGTGTAAGAGCGACCAGTCGCTTCGGACTTGGCATTCTTCGCAGCAAAGCTGTAGCCAAAATGACTAACATCAAAACAACCTTGACTTAGTCTAGTGCTGAGTCACCAATCTTTTCCCCTGTTTATTCAAATTTGAAATCCCTTGAGGGGTCGTTCAACGAAAGAATTAAGCCAAAGACTAGAAGTAGCAACGGCAATTCTGAAAGTGCTCAGCGATGGCTCTGCTAGTAGAACTGAACTTGAAAAGCGGGTCTTCCGCTTGCACGACATAACCCTTTCACGTTTTAGATGTATGCTGACTTTTCTTCTAAATGATGGCGATGTAGAGAAACTCAAGGGTGACCGTTTCATGCCCTACCAAATAACCGCTAAGGGCAAGCAATTTTTAGCGTGGAGGGCAAGTGCATGAACCGTTTCGTTGGCAAGCTCAAGGAGTTTCTAACGTTTGCGCCCGCTGCAGGTTCTGCCTCTCCAAACAGCACAGTATTCTATGAAACATCCGAAATCCCACTTTTGGACGTCATGAAGCTCTATGACAGAGATCCAACCTGCAAAAGCAGCGTTGATTTGCTAGCCGCAAGTGCAGTCAAAAGATTCTACACAACATGCGCTCCTGACCAAGACAAGGCAAAACAAACCGTTGACTCATTTTGCGAGGAAACCAACCTCGACGGTTTACTGCATGATATGGCTATCCGCCTAATTGCATGTGGCAACGACTTCTGGCTAAGACTCACACCTGAGCGGCTAGATGAATTCGTGCGCATGCCTATTGATAGCATTGAAAAAATCAAGTTAACTTCAGTCTCAGGACTAAAAATCCCATACAAAGTTGAAGGCTACCAGCTAAGAGCCTACTATCGGGGCGGCAGCAGCGATGGAGTTCTTGTGCCCCAAGCAGTTTTGCATTGGAATATCAATCAGAACTACAATTCAGGTTTTGGCGTGGGATTGCTGCAGGTATTGCTGCATACGCTTACGGTTTGTGATGATAAGCGCCCTGCGTTTGCCTGGATGAAAAGCAAAATAGAGAAAATCTTGCCTAAGATTTTTGTCAAGTATGCAGGTCCTGACGTTGTTGTCCAAGCGGAGGGCATGAAGGATGACAGCTTCAAAAAATATGAGGCGGCAATTAAGAATCGACCTGAAGAAGGCCAGTGGCTCTTTAGTGGCGCTAAAAACGTAAGCGTTAACCCCGTCTCGATTGACCCAAGAGCCCGCTTCGAATACTACATCGATCACATCGTTAACCAGTTTTATCTCGGCTGCGAAACTCCGCTGCCCAGATTGTTTAGCACTCCCGGCTTTACTGAAGCCTCTGCCCGTGCAGCCCTCGACTTGCAGGATATGCTAATTGATCCCGTTCAGCGAATGGTTAAACGCCGTGTTGAACGCGAGATTTTTGCTGTTGTACTTAGGCAGGGCGGATTTGATCCTGCTAAGGCTCAGGTGAGACTTAATTGGGGAAGCCCCGAAACCCCAGAGATCACCGCTTCTGACTTAATCGGTGCAGCTAATGGCAGTTTGATTAGGCCTGAGGAATTCCGCAAAAACGCAGTCAAAATTCTTGGTTGGGAACTCTGGGATGAAAACCCCACACCCAAACCTCAAGCTAACAGTCGCTCGGATGGAGGTGGTTAATGCATGGACTTAGGAACTATTGCTGTGATTGTGACTGCAGCAGTCTCTATCGTTTCAACAGTGTTGGGCGTCAATTACAAGCAAGGCAAAGACAAAGTAACCAACCTTCTAAGCGACGTCATAATGGCTGTCCAAGACGATAAAGTCACTGAAGAGGAATGCCAAAAGATCGCTGCTGACGCTAAAGCATTCTTGGAAAAATAACGGGTTTTTGGCTTGACATAGCTCACTTGAGGGGCTATGCAAGAAACCAAAGGACCGACTAAAAATGGACTACTTCACGTTGGCGGATGTGAAAGGGGTTCTTCAGATCAGCTTAGCGGAGACTAAGTATGACGTCCAGTTGGCAACCTGCATTACTGGTGGCAGTGCTTTAGTCGATGGCTTTTTGAAGGCAAAGAATTTGACTGTTCCATCCGTTGCCCCAGAACTTGTTGTATCTGCCGCCAAGTTTTTTGCTGCTTGGGAATTCCGACGCTTTACTGATCCTGTTGGGGCTGAAGCATTCTGGGCTGAAGCCAACCGATTCTTAGACGCTTACATTGAGGCTGAGGTTGTGCCTTATGTGGGGGGTGTATAGTTTTGGGAAAGAAAAGCAACGGTAAACCTAAGCTGTTTTCTGGAACTCTACGTTTAGCAGACGGCTCAGAGGTCCTTGTTGAAATTCGCATTTCACCATTGGAGGGTCAAGTTTAGCCATGCTTGAGGTTGAAGTGTCCTCCAGAGGTTTAGAGCTCTCAACAGTTGCTGACGAGTTCTCGGTTGAGCTTGCTCAAAAGTTCATCGAGCGGGTAGCTCAAGAAGCAGAAGCTACCATGTTTTTTGAGGCGCCCTGGAGAACCGGTAAGCTAGCGCAATCCATCGTAAAAGAGGTGGATGGGCTTGAAGCTTCTGTTGGTCCCGTTGTTTCTTACGCTGGGTTTGTTGAGTTTGGGACTGCTCCTCATGAAATCAGGCCTATTCATGCACATGTGTTAGCGTTCAAGAGTGCAGAGGGCAAAATGGTGTTTGCGCCTTTGGTGCATCACCCAGGTACAAAGCCTAACCCGTTTATGCACCGAACATCAGAACGGATAGAAGACAAAGCTCCCGCTTTTTTTGAGGAAATCTGGAAGGGCTACATAGGAGAAACCATTCGATGAGCAAGTTCTATGACGCTTACAAGGCAGTTTTTGACGCCATCAAATCAGCTTTGGTGTATGTTCCAGCTGATGGTGAGACTCCTGCTAAGGGTGTTGAAGCAATCAAAACAGTGGTCTTAGGCGAGCAATTCAGTTACGGGGACTTGCCAAAAGCAGTCATAAACGCTGAGCCCTCATCAATCGCTCCAGGCGAAATGGGAAGTATGCTTGATGTTTCGGTTGGTTTTAGCGTTGTTTTAGTGGTTCAAGAGTATGAGCCTGCTGACTGGTTTGAGGACGTTATCAAAGTTATGGGTGATGTGGTCGATGCTGTCCTGGTTGACCGCACCTTAGACGGCAAATTGAAGGATTGCTATCCGATCGGTTTTGCTCCAGGAGAAATCAAGTTCCAAGATAAGCGGCTGTTTGGCGGTGTTGTTCGCTTTAGAGGAGTGTTGTGGTTTGAGCCTTGACTATATTATCGTGGTAATCTTGCCTTGCAAGTTACGAAAAATCTTACGGAGGAATAGAAAGAGATGAGTGGACTATTAGGAAGAAATGCTCGTTTGCTCAAAGGCGGCGTTGCAATCGGCTTAGGCAAAAACATCAGTGTAAAGGCCTCTGCAGAAATCATCAAAGAGTACAGCATGGACTCACTCTCACCAGCCGTTACTGGCGCAGGTAAGCAGTCGTTTGAGTGGTCCTGCGAGAGACTCTACACAGACAAAACCTATCTTGAGCTTCTCATAGCTGGCACAAAGTTTGATTTGGTCTTTGCTCCCGACGGCACAGCACTAGGCGCCAACAATGAGACTTGGAAAAACTGCTCTATTCTAAGCTGCGAAAGGACAGCTGCGGAAACGGGCGGACTCTTGGAGAAGATCAGCGGCGAAGCTGAGAGCGTAGAACTCCCGGAGAGCTAAACTATGGTCAAAGACGACGCTCGCAAAGTTGCTGTAATCCTTGACACACCGGAGAATAGAGAGCGCCTTGCACAGTTTGAGCAGATGGCTGAGCAAGATGAAGCAAAACGCAAGGCCGTGGCTAAGCTGTTCAATCCTGCAGACTTGATTAGGCGGGCTAGCGAAATCCGAGAATTTGAGCATCCAACACTTGGAAAGATCCGTTTTGGGGAGTTGACACTTCAAGACTCAGAACTGCTGCGGCAATGCAAAACTGACGCTGACAAAACCGCCATGGCGCTATATTTGATGCTAAAGAAGGCCTATCCAGAAATGCCAACCTTTACTCATGAAACCATCAGTGGATTCTACGCAGCCTTTCCGATGGCTGAAGGCGCAGAGCTTTTGAAATTCATCAGTGAGCAGCCGAGTTTTTTACCCCAAGACTCAGCGAGTGGATCCGCTGCAGTGGAGAAGCACAAGAAATCGGTCTAGTGCTACACGTTTTCCCGCAATATAACCTACGCAGTATAGGCACACTGTCGGTGTTTCAGTTCAGGTATTTGGCTGCTTGGGCTAAGTGGGCTAAAAAATGAGTCAAAATATCGAGATCAAGCTAAAAGCGATAGATGAGGCAAGCGATGTAGTAGCGAGCGCTTCCAGCAAAATTAATGGCAACCTCGATAGCATCTCTAAGGCTCAAAGCCAGGTCAGCAAGACGGCTAAAGAATCTAAGGCTTCAACCAAAGACTTCGCTGTCGGTTTATCTGGTGCAGCAACAGCTACCTTTAGCCTCTACAGTGCTTTCGACCGAGTTAATTCGGCGGAAATAAGCGCTGACAGAGCCAATTTACAAGTGAAGTCGAGCACTAAAGCAGTTACGGATGCCCAAAGAGCCCTAAATGAAGCTATCACTGTCCATGGCGTCGGGAGTCAAGAAGCAACCGCCGCTTCGGAAAGGCTTAGTCTGGCTCAAGAGCGCTTAACGGTAGCTGATGAACGCGCTCAACAAGCCCAAGATAACGTCAACAAGGCAATTATGGCAAGCGCTTTGCAAGTGGTTCCAACCGCCATTACCTTGTTTGACAGCTTGGGCAAAGCCTGGAACAACATGCCCGATATCTCTCCGCTCATCACCAAGGTTTCTGCTAGAATTGCTGAGGCAGGCATAAGCGCTAAAACTGCTGCCATCGGAACCGCTGCTTTCTTTGGAAGTTTCCTAGTCGCTGACCAATTGCTAAGCGGGATTCCTGAAAACATGCGAGCCATAGCAGGTGCGTTAACAGCTTCTATTGCTGCAATTGTTGCTGCAACAGTTGCCTGGATGGCATTCCATGGCACCATGACCGTTGGCATTGCTGTGCCCATTATTCTTGCTGCAGTGGGGGCTGGAATTGCAGGAGTAAAAGCGGCTGTCGCCATGGCTGAAGGTGGAGTTGTCCAAAACCCAACGCTTGCCCTCGTGGGGGAAGCTGGACCTGAAATCGTTATGCCCCTTGCCCAATACGAAGCTAAGACTAAGTCTCAGCAAACTACCCCAGAAGGTGGTCTAAGGCAGGTTGTCTATCTGCAAGTTGAGCAGCACTTCTACGGAGACATAACTGACAAAAACCTACTTCAGGAAGCCGCTGAAACCACAGCTGACGCCCTAAGTGAGAAGCTCTACAGGAGAATTGGCACATGACCTGGACAATAGGCGGAGTCACACTGTCTTATGCTCCTGAAAGAGTACGAATGCCAATGGCAGCCAAGAAAGATGTCCTTGAAAACAACGACGGCGGCTATCCAGTGAACATCAACACTGGCCTTGACTTTAGCATCCAATTGACAGGGTCGATTCCCGTGGCAGACGTCGCAAAAATTTCCAGTCTACTCGCAATTGTAGGATCTGAAGTTGCATTAACCACAACTGATGGCTTGCTTGACGGGAACTGGAATTTTGACAGCTTTGAGCCAGGAAAGGAAGGTCCAGGTCCAGTTTACAACTACACTATGCGGTTTAGCAAGGGAAATCTCAACATTACTTTGGGGTGAGCATGTGGCAAAGTGGGAAATCGAATACTACAACGAAGAACTCGAGCAAATGCTGCCGATAGCAGCAGAAATAGACCAAATTTACCAAGAGCTTGATGGAGACACAAACGCCTCATTTTGGCTACTAAACACTATAGATTGGCGCAATTTCATTTCAAGTGACAAAACCGTTTTCATCTACTTTGATGGCAAGCTCCAATTTGCTGGAATAGCAACCGGTGGCGATATACAGAAGAGCAAAATCAAAGTCATCTGCTACGACCCGATTGCGCTAATCTTAGACCAGTTCGATACATTCACTGGAGTTTATGATCAAAAGCCTGCAAACGCTATTCTGGCAGACATTTTTAGTGGTACAGGTTTAACGCTTGATGCTTCAGCTCCAACTACTCCGATAAGTGTAGTTTTTTACAACGCTTGCCGCCTTGACATAATCAAATTCATCGCCTCAACAGTCAACCAGGAATACTGGAGCGAAGACGGTGTAACAATCAAGTGGGGCATCCGCGGACTTGGCAACCTCTGGTCACCAACGACTCTTGTGGTTAGCAAAAGAGGCATCGACCGATCCAAACAAGTCGACTGCGTCCGGGTTAGGGGAATCGACCAGTTTGGCTACCACATTGTCGGAGTCGCTGGGACACCTGGCGGAAGAACCAAGGTTTTCGATGAGACCACTCCGACCGATATTAATGGATTAAATGCAATCGCCGCCAAACGTCTATCAGAATTGAGCACTGACTCCGCTGGAACACCTTTAACCGTGCTGATGACGGCTAAAGAGACCTCAGACAATGAAGGCGCCGACCTAAATGTAGGAGATTTGGTGCATCTTGTCAATCCACGCTACTTGTTAAATGGCGATTACCGCATCGTTCAACTGACCAAGAAAAAAACCAAAGTTGACTTTCAAATTGAGAAGTTGCGCAAAAGCATCGACAAAGAAATCGCCGACCTCAAAGCTTGGGAAAACAAAGGAATCTACCTTCCAGGTTCGACAAGCTGGAGTCTAAATCTTCAGGGATTAGTTGTCTTGTGCCACTTGAACGAGGGTAAAGACAACAAAGCAAGCAACAAGGCGCCTGTTGATGAGCCGATTGATGGAACTATAGTTAACGGGTACTGGCAGCAAGGACCAGTAACAATGATGCTTGCACTGGCAGGAGACGGTTACATCGACATGGGCGACCAGAGCGCTTCGGGCATCTCTTTTAACGGTGGGAATTTTAGTGTGGGCGCATGGTTTAGTCCTTCAGCTAATGACTCAACTAAACGGTATATTGCCCACAAAGACGGCCAATTTGCACTATACTACCATGTTAGTACGGGAATTTTGAGTTTTGACTTCACAGACTCAGACGGCGTAGTTCACTCTTACAACTCGGATCCTGGAGTGGTTACAGTTGGCGGGCGTCTCTTTGTGATGGCAACTTACGACAAGAATCTTGGTGATGGAAAAAACCTCAAGTTCTACCTAAACGGCAACCTCATCAAGAGCTTTAGCCAAACCGGAGACATCCACTCCTCAACAAACAAGGTCTACCTCGGAATGTTTCTCAAAGGAATCGTTTTTGAGCCTATGCTTTGGACTCGCGCTCTTGTTGGTCAGGAGGTGACTGAGCTGTACTTTTTTCCCTTGTTTCGAGTTGTAAAAAGCGGGGGAGGCGGCGTTTCTCTAAACTCAACTCTAACGGTTACCGCCATCTACATCGACCCACCGCTTTAGAGGAGAACAAAAAATGTCATACATACCATCACCACTAATCGGAGCAACAATTACAATAACAAAAGATGGACAGACCGTCGCAACTTTGACAACAGATGCCAAAGGAGAAGCAACCACAACCCTCAACGCTGGCAGCCACACTATCTTGGTGCATGCCGAAAACTTCGAAGACCTAACTTTCACCACAAATATCTCTAAAGACAACTATCTAACACATTTTGCTTTCAAATGGGTTCCAAAACACGCCGTCAACGTCTTAGCCAGTGAGTCTTTCGGGTACGGAGGAATCCCAACTGAGACAGCCGAAATAATGATAGACACACCGTTGGTCTTAGGAATTTCAATGAATGCTCCGGTTGCAGCGGTTCATTCAGCAGATGCCACTTTGGAGTTAGCGCAAGCGTCTGATGCTTCGATCGTTACTTCAACGTGGGAAATTGTGATGATTATCCAATGGGAAGATCCTTCTTTTAACTCTAATTTTGGTTGGATGTTTCTCTACAACGGAGATGACTTTCCCTACACCACCGAGGATATGCAGGGCAGAACAACCACTTGCCATGGCTATATGGGTATCGTGGCTGCCTCAGCGCTTGGTTCCCTTCCCCAAAATCTGCGGATTGATGGGGTTTTGGTTGCCTCGGGCGCTAACCAGATCCTCAAGAGCTCCTCAGAGAATTATCCGGTTGGCTGCCTTGTTTACTCAATTCAGCCGCCCAACGGCACAGTCCACTTGGCAACTGTCTCTATGAAAAAGGCCTATGAACTTGTGGCTGATTCAAGCGTCAACGAAGATGAGCAAGGCACCTGGGAAATCTTGCACGACACCCAAAAGACCTTTCACGCCAACATCGGGTCCGCTCCAGTTTGTTATTATTCGGGAGATCCTCCAACGACGCCGCATTATGCTCATCGTCAATGGACAATTGATGGAGAAGATGTTCCAGGAGCGACTGGCAGCTCATATACACCTCCAGCTCAAACACCTGGAAGCTCGCATATGGTTGGCGTTTACTGGTCATGTGAGGGAGTGTGATAGATAATGCCAGGCGGATTAGTACAGGGCTGCACAGTTGATGTCTACCAGTACGGTTCTCTTGTTGCAACTGGGACAACAGACGAGAATGGCGATTGCACCTTTGCTTTGCCCTATGGATCCTATACGATTGTACTTTCAAAAGAGGGCTCGACAACAACCTCTTATGACATAGCCGTGGTGAAACCCACTCAAAAAGAAATCCTAAACATTCCCCAAACGCCGATTCCGGTTATTAATTTCTCAATTCAAAACGGGTTTGGAGCCCAGGGTCCGCTGCTGATTCAAGTCCATCTCGCCGACGCCACCCAATCTATCAGCATAAGTTCACCAGTCGTAGAAATCCCAACACCCATCCCCCAGTCGATAACCGTGGCGCCTTCTGTAGAGAAAAAAATTGGTTTATGGCTGCTGCGATGGTGGCACGTCTATTCAGATGAAGGAACCCTAAACAAAGGATCCTTTACGCCGTCGCCGAGCCCAGTTGAAACCGCGTTGGGAAGCAGCTGTGCAACTACTGCCACAACTAAGCAGTTTTGCCTCTACTCTCAGTGCATCTACGATAAGAGCACGGTAGTCAACGACAACAGCTCAACCGTTTATGAGGCTATTGATACGGCGCACAATTACACCGTGCCTTCAACCACAGGGATGCATACGCTTCGGGTGTACTGGAAACCAGCATACGAATACGTCGTAACCACGTCGGGAGCTGGAACAACCAACAAGACAGGAACTTGTGAAATAGCCGAAGGCAGCACCATCGGATCAATAACTGCAACAGCCAACACGGACCATATTTTTCTTTACTGGCTGCTCGACGGCGACATCTACTCTTTTAGCGCAACTATCAGCCCACCAGAGCAGCTCAAAGGCACCAACCACACGCTAACAGCATATTTCCTATAGGAGGTGAAACAAACGACAATAAAACTTGAACAAGAAGCAATCGAACGAATACTCAAAGGCGAGCACTGGCAAGACAACCTCTCAGGCCTAACCTGGAAGCGGCAATTGAAGGACATGCTGATGATGAAGCATGCAAACCAAGTGCGTCTCTGGCGAGCCCAACAAGACATAGCGGAGCTGCAAGCTAAGCAAGAGCAAGCGTCAACCCAAAGTGAGCTGCAAGCGTTAAACGAAAAACTTCAGCAAAGAATCATCGAATCATCATGTGCAGCCGCATTACGCTCACCGGTGGACTTTCGCATTAAAGAAATTGGGTTCAACAAGCCAGACGACTTGTTCCTAAACAACTGGGGCGTACTGATTTCCTCTATCATTCAGACGCCAGCTCTTGCAGTAGGCAACTCCGCATATACTTACCAAGACATATCAAACATATCACGGCAACCCGCAACATCATACACCAACAGCACAGCCTGCCAATTCTACTCACAAAACTACGGCACCCAAATCCAATTTGGCAACAGCACCCAAGCCGCTGCAAGAAACGACTACGCCATCAAAACAGCGCTATCGTCAGCGCCGGAAAATACCCGTTTTGGTACAGGGCCAGGAGCCTACGCTTCCAACGTTATCAGCTTTGGAAACATCATAATTGCAGGCGGAAGCGGAACAATCAACGAAATAGGACTATTCCACAGTGGACAATACACCATCATGCTCACCCGCGACATCCTTGGAGCAGGAGTAGCCTTTGTAGCAAACAACCCACTAGTCGGAACTTTTGCTATAAACATCTGAGCGCTTTTTCAGCGCTTCTTTGTTTTTCTCAACTTCAATAGTCCTTAGAAAGCTCAACTTTTCGTGGTCATTTATTAACTAAGTTGAAAGATGCACCCATCAATCGCCTTCAAAAACTACGAACAGGATTAAAAATAACCATTTTGATATCAATCTTGGATAGCTGCACTCTTGGAAATTGAACTTTTCTTTTCATATACTTTTTTTAGCTATATCAATAGATGAAGTGGCGATGATGAACGCTGAAGAAAAAATTTCGATTTTGGTAGAAAATCACTGTAAGGATTTAGAGTGGAATAATGGTCATATGGAAAACTGGATTGAAGCTTGGTATGAGCTTGTCTATTGTATACTCGCAGGTTCCAAAGTGAATACAAAAATTGTCCAAAAAGCATACAAGAATCTGATTGAATTCGAACCAGAAAAAGCATTATTCACAAATCTCATTTTACGACCAGATTGCATTGAATATCTGAAGAGTACGTTGAAAATGAGCGGTTATAGGTTTTACAATTCCAAAGCAGAAGCAATTGTGAATGCGGCTTTTTTCTATAATCGAAATTTCAGTAGTTTAGAAAACGATGAAATCGATCCAAAAAAGCTGAGAGCTAGTTTAGTAAGAAATGTTAATGGAATAGGAATAAAAATTGCCACTCATTGGCTGAGGAATATTGGTTTTGATTTTCCAATAGTTGACGTCCATACTAGAAATATTTTGATCAAAGCAGGAGTACTTGATGGAAAATTTAAAAAACAATCTCTTTCAACGAATCAATATTTATTTGTTGAAAAAATTATGTTTGATCTCTCAAAAAAACTGTCCAAGCCTGCGGGAAGTTTAGACTACGCATTATGGAAGCATGGCATGGAAAGGTGTAAGTGCACAATCTTATAAGTCCTTTAACTCTTCTATAGAACATGGAGAAAATCGTCCTACTACTCTCGGGCGGCTTGGACTCATCGGTACTATTGAGTATCTTGAAAAGTAAAAAAATGGACGTACTTCCAATCTATATAGACTACGGGCAAAGGAATATTATAGAAGAGTTCAAAGCTGCAAAATACATTAGCGAATACTATGATTGTAAATTAGCTAAAATCAAAGTGGGTCCCCTCTTCAAAAACTCTTTATTAATTGAAAAAGATTGTGATCACTCAGCATTTTTACCTCACAGAAATCTCTTATTTCTTGTTTTAGGCGCTATCTTTGCATATAATAGCAAGAGCAACACAATTGCAATAGCGCTACACGCTGGAAGTAATTATCCTGATTCGAGTCAAGATTTTATAGAGCGTGCAGAGAAAAGCATAACCTGTAGTGTAGGCAAAGAAGTGATAGTGTATGCTCCATTTATTGAAATAACCAAGTATGACGTTGCTTATTTGGCTCATTTAATGAAGGTACCAATCGAAAAGACTTACTCATGCTATAGAGGAGAAATCGATCATTGTGGGCAATGCAGTGCATGCATTCAACGAATGGAATGTTTAAGGGAGATAGAAAAATACGTTCGAGCTAATTCTTAAGGGACAGGGTAACTCAAGAATTTTTTCCGAAGAAATTAGAGGGATAGAATTGCAGACCCCGCTTTTTATCCCTTCGATTAGCGGATGGAAAGCTAACTTAGATTGGATGGCTCAGAGCTTAAGGAAAATTCTTCTTCCTCAAAGAGTTTTTATGTTATCAGCTTTTGATGTCAAGAATATGTGCCAGGAGACTTTAGATCTCTTTGAACAATATACTGAAAGAAACCTGCTTTATCTTGACAGTGGCGGATATGAGAGCTACCATAAGCAGATGCCATGGGATATTTCCAATTATTATGAAGGTCTAAGCAGGATTCGATTTGATATTTTGACTGCATTTGATAGAATACCTTCTTTGGATGAAACTAATATCATTGATGAAATGAAAATTTACTTACAAGCAACCAATAAACTAGTGAGAGGAGGTCGGAGGACTCTTATCTTACATGCAACAGAATCAACGGATATTTTTGATTTGCAGAAAGCGGTTTTTGAGTTAAGGGCTGAATTTGATATTCTAGGTATTCCCGAAACACTATGCGGTAGAGGAACGGAAGGCGTTTACAAGGTCAGACAAATTAGAGAATTCATGGATAGAGAGGGCATTGTTAAGCCTATACATATTTTTGGTTGCGGAAAATTGGATTTTATTTTACAATTCGCTGAAGCCGGTGCCGACATATTTGACGCTAACTCCTGGATATATAACGTCTATAACAACTTGAGCCCATTTTCAAAGAATTTGGCGGCCGAAAAACTTTCTACCTGCAGATGTGAAGCGTGTCTATCCAAGAAAGTTTGGTCGAATATTGCAGAAAAAAGATATTCACATAATTTTCTAGTAATAAAACGAGGAATGGAGAACATTAGGCAAAGCATAATAGATAATCAGTTGATAAAGCTAATCAAACAGGCGAAATGCTAAGGAATCAAGATCAATGACTGGGGGTGGCAGAGTTAGAAGGAATGCAGGTCGAGGAAGTAGGAGCGGTCAAAGTGGAACATCTCATCCCTCAGACTATGCTCCCAATCAAAGCAAACTTACAGATATAATAAGGGGTAATCTGACACCCCAGATTCAACGAGCAAAAAGAAAGTCCGAAGAAACTGTTTTATCAAAATTTGTGAGAAAAATAGGTAACTCCGTATTTATTGGTATTCTAATTGGCGCTCTTTCAGCCATACCGGGTATTGGACCTTTTGTAATACCGGCATACACTGCATATAAGATTGGTTCGTCCGGAAAGGCGGTAATCGATGCGTATAACAAAGCAAAGGATAACAAAGAACAAGCGGCTTTAACAGCAGGCGAAAAAGAGATTGTCAAATATGTTGCTGGAGAAATAACTGGTGCTGTTGTTGGGCAATCTGCCGAGTTAATGGGTGAGGGAGTAAAAGAAATGGCTCAAAACTCTGGTGCAATTGATGCTGTAGCAAAGTCCACAAACATAAGTGGAGAAATACTGGCTAAAATGCTGCAGGGTTCGGTAGAAAACGGAATAAAGAAAGGGTTTGAAGCTTTTTCAGAGTTTATCGTCGAAGAAGGAGTGAATTGATAATGGAAAATACTAGAGAACAAAAACTTGAAAAATTTACGGAGGTTATGACTATTATTGCGTTAAGAAAGACGGAATTTTTTAACAAAACTTGGATTCTGCTCGAAGAAAAAATTCCCGATGATTTTGCCGAACATCAGGATGAGGAGCTTAAAGATGCAATACTGCGAATTATTTCAGCAATGGATAATACGCTCTTTCTTTCGCCTGAAGAATTAAAGAGTAAGCGTGTTAATTCAACGTCCTCAATCGAGGATTTGAAGATTAATAAAGAGAAATTACAAGAAGAATTTTATCGCTCCTTAAAGGAACAATATCCTGATCTACTGCTTTGAAACGTGAAATAGCAGTTTGATTGGTCAAACCTGGATAATTTCTGAAAATATTCCGTTAAAACGCAAAGCTAATATTGACTAACCAACTCGACTTTCTTAAATTATCTAATCATTTTCTATTTACTCTTTTTAGCTGTTAGTAAGCGTTAGAATCTTTTTTATGGGCAAGCCTAACTTCTTGTTTCTTATTACACAATAGAGTGTGCCTCATGGTTACTCAAGCAAAGCAAATCCTTACAGCCTTAGAAAACATTTCTCCCGGAGACCTAATTGCTGTTGAATGGTGCGATGCCTCAGTTGGCAAAAGTTCTGGTTCAGGCATGGCAATCGATGTGCCTGTGAAGAGCTGGGGCATTTTCGTTGGGTTAATTGGAGATAGGGTTAAGCATATTGTTTTGGCTCAGAACAGTTTCCGCTACGCCGATGGCCTCTTCGACTTAGATTACACCGCAATACCGATCGGCTGGGCTGTGGACGTTTCGGTTCTTGTACAGGAGCATATTCCAAAGGATGCGGCTTGCAAGTTAGTTAACAGTTTTTTGATGGGAGGACACCGCGCCTTTAATCATTCACGGATTTGTCAGCGGAGGCTAAGCACGCATGGCAGACCCCGTTAAACGCGCCCTTACAAGGCGCCGAATGCAACGCGGACAGTGGAAAGAAGAGGAACCTCCCGAAAAGCTGGTTTATGCAGTAAAATTTAGTCTTGGCATGACCGCCTGCCTAACAGCCGTAGAAATCGCAAACTTAGCCCTGCTGCATACCTGGAACAGCGAGGTTTTCGCAGCCATCACCGGTTTGAGCGGTACGGTTATGGGGATTTTTGTGGGGCAAAAATCATGATGACCCAGCGCCGCCTATACAAGATACTGGATTTTCCCAAGCACCTCCAAGTCACTATGCTAACACTTATCCGGCTTGGAAGGGGCACAGCCAGCGACGTTGCCACGGTAACTGGAAAGGAGCGGGCAGTTGAGAGCGCCTACTTAAACCAACTCGTCATCATGCAGATAGTTAATAAACGCCGTCAAGAGCGCAAAGCTGTCTTCTCGGTTGATTTGGAGGCACTGGATTGGTAAAAGGCAAACCATGGGACATAAATGAAGAACGCCAACTAAGGC
>JBJKPJ010000275.1:0-3982 GCA_046706605.1 Bathyarchaeia archaeon
AACTTGAAAGATACTACGGTAAAAAACACGGGATATTTCTTCAAAAAACACTATGACAGTGTCAATTACCACTGAACAACGTCTTGGTTCTGACAGGGGAACAAACGTTTAAATGAAATGATGCGGTAAAAACCGGCGGTGGGGGAGAATGGGAGAATCCCGTGGAAGGAAAGCAAACGAGCAAACCCTTGTTCAAACCATAGTCATTCTTATTCGCAACACAACTTGGCGTTGCGGCAAGCTTGAGAAATCCATTGTCAAACACCTCTACAAACGGCATGAATACTTCGGCAAACCAGGCGTATCCATTAAGGACATAATGCTTAACCTGAACATAACGGGCGAAAAAAAAGACGAATGCCTCGACGCTCTGCATAGGCTTGAAAGAAGAAACATAGTAAAAATAACGCCTATCTAACATCTCTTATTTTTTGTGTTTGTTTTTTTAGAAAGCTATTTTAGCAATTGCGCTTCATTTGGCGGCATCCTGATTAAGCCATGTTTCATAAGCAACTCAGTGGATTCCCGAGCATTGCGAATAATCGCGGAAGCACGCTCAAACAGTTCCTGCCGACTTGGCTTAACACGCGCAACACCCTGCTCGATGGATTTTTGTGCACACGCCACGGCTTCTCTGGGAAAAACCTCCCACTCATCCATACGGGGCAGGATGTCTTTCTCGGTCATTCCGCGTTCCTCTGCATAGCGGGCAAGTTCATGTGCGGCTGCGATACACATGTCGTCGGTGACACCTCTGGCTTTAACGTCGAGAACGCCGCGGAAAATCGCGGGGAACCCCAAGCTATTGTTGACTTGGTTGGCAAAATCGCTACGTCCCGTCGCCACTATCTTTGCACCCGCATCCTCGGCTTCCCAAGGCCAGATTTCAGGAATAGGGGTGGCGCAGGCAAACACTATTGCGTCATCTGCCATGGAGGTTATCCATTCTTTTTTGATGGTATCAGGTCCCGGTTTGGAGGCTGCAACTACCGCGTCAACGCCCTTGAAAGCCGCTGCGACGTCGCCTGTTCGGTTTTCGCTGTTGGTTTTCTGGGTAACATCAAACTTCCATGGATCATCCGCCTGAGTTATGTCTTCTCTACCTCGGTGAACTACGCCTTTGCTGTCGGCGAGAATAATGTTTCCAGGTTTAACACCCCACTTCATAAGCACATACGCCGTGCGAATGTTTGCAGCGCCCGAGCCGACGAGCGCAATAAGACTGTCCTTTGGGTTTTTGCCAACTAGCTTAAATGCGTTAATTAACCCCGCCAAAATCACCGTCGCTGTACCCTGCTGGTCATCATGCCAGACAGGAATCTGCAACTCACCGCACGATTTCTCCAGAACCTCAAAACACTTGGGTTTTTCAATATCCTCAAGGTTTATGCCGCCAAACGTAGGCTCAAGCGCCTTTACTGCCCTGACAATTTCGCTGGAGGTTTTGGCGCGGATACAAACGGGAAAGGCGTCTACACCACCAAGATACTTAAACAACAACGCTTTTCCCTCCATCACAGGCAACGCCGCTTCAGGACCAATGTTGCCCAACCCCAAAACACGCGTGCCATCCGAAACAACAGCCACATAGTTCCAGCGGTTAGTAAGCTCAAAAGACTTCTCGGCGTCAAGGGCGATTTCCCGGCACGCAGCCGCAACCCCCGGCGTGTACCAAACCGCAAAATCATCCACACCACGCACAGCACACTTGGGAATAACCTGCATCTTACCCTCATAGAAACGGTGCATCGGCGGCGAGAGTTGGGCGGGTTTTTTGGCTTTAGCTAGCAACTCATCCACGGAGGGTTTAAGCGTATCTTTAGGGTTGGAAACCAAAGCAAACATCTCCAAACACGCTTAGGTGCGGATACCTTTAAGGATTTCCAACAGCCAAAGAAGAATTGAAACCAAATATCGTCAGTTATTCTATTTTTTCTGTTATTAGACGAAGATAAGACCGCCCTACTCATCATCTTCTCAGGAACTTTGAAGACGGCGCTTAACCAAAAATCATACAAACCATGAATATTATATACAAAACATAGTTTTTAGCGTTTTTTTCCAAGAATGCTTACAAGAAATTTGTAGAATAAAAATCGAGAGAAAGAAAAAATTTCTCCTGTCTTCAATTTTAAATTGTTGGTTTAGTATCTCGGTCTGTAACCGCCGCCGCCACCGCGCCGGTCGCGTCCGCCGCCAAAACCACCGCCGCCTCGTCGGTCTCTGCCGCCAAAGCCGCCTCCGCCGAATCCTCGTCCGCCGCCGCCTCTGCCTCGGAATGGTCTGCGTTCTTGTTCGTATGTTTTGCTTGAGACATTGTTTTCTGTGTTTACCTCTACTTCAAGCGGGGTTTGTGCGGTTTCGAGTTTACCGTATTTGCCGATGTTTAGCCGGATGTTGCCTTTGAAGAGAGTGACGTAGCCGTTTTCTATGCGGATTGTGTCGTTTTCAGTCACTTTTTCAATGTTGTCATCCCACAGGGTAAGGTATACTACGCCGGTTTCGTCGCCGATTAGGGCATCGGATACTTTGTGGGCTGATCCGTCTCGTCCCATGGGGATTTCGCGGATTTCTGTTTTGGATACAACTTTGGCCGTGACATTAACTGCTTTTGATTGTGGAGTTAAGTCGCCGACTTTTGCTTCTACAGGTTCCTTTTTGTTTTCGAAAAAACCTTCAACAGCCAATTGATTTCAACACCTATTTTGTAGTCTGAAACAGAAGGTAGCGGTCTAGGCACTTAAGTGTTTCGCTTCACGGTTTTGGATGGTCTGGCGCGGATTGCATATATTTGGGTTTGCGATTCAGTTTTGCCATGGATAAATCGCTGCTGCTTGCCCTTGCACTGCTTGTTGTGGTCGCGGTTGCCGCCGTCGCAGGCGTAGTGTTACTCAACCAAGAGCGCCCAACGCAAACCAGCAATTCCCCAACAGTTTACACATACAAAATCATACACACCTACCCTCATGACACCGCAGCATACACCGAGGGCTTAATCATCAGCGACGGCTTCTTGTACGAGAGCACAGGCGGATATGGTACTTCCACGCTGCGGCAGGTGGATCTGCAAAGCGGAAACGTAACCAATCAAATCCAGCTGCCAGACGAGTTCTTCGGGGAAGGCTTGGCGATGGTTGGGGACAGGCTGGTTCAGTTGACCTGGAAGAGCGGCGTCGGCTTTGTATACAACAAAGAAACCCTCGCGTCGGAAGGCAACTTCACTTATCCGACGGAGGGTTGGGGTTTAACCTACAATGGCTCTGATCTGATTATGAGCGATGGCACATCCAATTTGTACTTTCTTGACCCTATAACTTTCCAGCGAGTGGGGCAGGTCAGTGTCCATGATAACGGCACCGCAGTAACTAACATAAACGAGCTTGAGTACGTCAACGGCATGGTTTACGCCAACATCTGGTTCACGCAGGAAATCGCTATCATAAACCCAGCGACGGGCACGGTGACGGGCTGGATTGACCTCTCAGGCATCTACCCTAATAGCGGCAACAGCGTCTTAAACGGCATAGCCTACGACCAGCAAACAGGCAACCTGTATGTTACGGGGAAAGACTGGCCAGAAATCTACCAAATCCAAATAACACCTAAAAATAGGTGAATGGTTTTTAAAGGTTTTTAGTTTGTTTGCTTCTATTGTTTGTGTGGCGGTTGTTTGTGAAAGTTGTGTTTTGGCTGCTGGACATTAACACCCAAATTGACGGCGACAAAATCGAGTTGTGGCTGTGGGGAATTGACGGCGCAGGCAATCGGGTGCTGGTTGTTGAACGCAACTTTACTGCTTACTTCTATGCCGTGGTCAAGGCGGATGCTGATGCCTCGAAGGTTGCAGAGGCAATCAAGACGACATTGGCTGAGGCAGTTGTGAAACTGGAAATTGTGCAGAAACGGTTTTTTGGTAAGCCCGTAAAAGCAATAAAGGTCTGGTGCAGTGTGGCAACCGAAACTGGGAAGCTTGCCAAGCAAC
>JBJKPJ010000276.1:0-4804 GCA_046706605.1 Bathyarchaeia archaeon
CATAGAAAGCAGCAAGAAAATCGCGGTCAAAATAGCTATAGTTTTTCCTCTAATTTTTCGCATTTTTTTTCGCCTTTATTTTTTTAGACACAAAATGTTGTGTCTTTCAGATCAGTTGCACAATAAACATTTAAGGATGTGTTAGTGGTGTGCCCACTGACAAAACTACACTTATATACACTTATATAACACTCATGACCCAACGCGTCAAATCAACCACGCTGTTTTGCTGCATTAAAAGAACACTCATAAACATGGGTTCAAACAGGATATGACTGGAAATCGCCAAGGTCTTTAAAAGGACGTACGGAAGATGGCAGTAAACTATTTTAGCTTACAATCAAACCTTAACTGAGCAACGGTTGAATGTTTTTATGGCTTCCCTTGAAAGAAATATAGCTCAAATTGAGGCTTACAGAAAACAACAAGCCCAAGAAGAACAAAGACTCAAAGACACAATGGGCAAAATCAAACATAAAATCGCCGTCATAAGCGGCAAAGGCGGCGTTGGAAAAAGCACTGTAACTGTAAACCTCGCCACTTCTTTTGCTATGAAAGGCAAACGAGTAGGCATACTAGACGCCGACATCCACGGACCTAGCGTTCCAAGGCTGCTTGGGCTCGAAGGAAAACAGGTTGAAGCCTCACCTGAAGGCGCCATCCCCGTTTCAGGACCGTTTGGCATGAAAGTGATGTCTATTGACTTTTTTATGGCTGAGCAGATCCCAGCAATTTGGCGTGGACCCCTTAAAATGCGCGCAATCCGCCAGTTTCTCACTGAAATAGTCTGGGGCGAACTTGATTTCCTGTTTATCGACTTGCCTCCAGGCACAGGAGATGAACCGTTAAGCATTGCACAGCTTCTTCCCGACTTAGACGGCGTTGTAATCGTCACGATGCCTTCAGAGCTTTCAAGCTCAATAGTCAAAAAGGCAATAACTTTCGCTGAAAGACTCAACCTGCCCATAATTGGCGTGGTAGAAAACATGAGCGGATTTATCTGTCCGCATTGTAAGGAGAAAATAGAGATTTTCAGGTCAGGTGGCGGCGAAAAGATGGCGAAAGAAATGGATGTGGCGTTTTTAGGCAGCATTCCCATTGACCCAGAAGTCGGCGTGGATTCAGATAAAGGAACACCCTTTGTGTATGCTCACAAGGACTCTGCCGCTACCAAGGCGTTTGAAGAAATTGTAAAAAACGTCGAAAACTACATTGGCAGCCGTAAGGCATAAAAAAATGTAAAAAGAGATTGGAGAGAGTTAATAAACTCCCAGTTTTTTGGTAGACCACTACTCTTTTGAAAGAGTAATTTCTATCGTGGAAACCATTCTGGACCTGTTTTCGCCTTCTCTTGGTGGCATCTCTGCGGTGCCGATTGCTATCTTTGTCACTTTGAGGTCTTTTACGAATCGGCTTCTTGTGATTTCAGCTACGTCAACTGCGGTGGTGATGGCTTGTCCTCGGGCTTTGAGGGTAATTTCTTTACCTACGCCTGAAGAGAATGCAGTTATGATGGCGAGTACATAGCTCATTGGTGGTTTGTTTCCGACGAATATAACGTCGCTAGCTTTTTCTGTCATTTCATATCACTCCTTTTTTTAGTTGTTTCTTAGCGTTGTAGGTACATTCCTGCTTTGTGGACAGAGAACGTTAGCTTCATAGTAACATATAACTTCCTAATAAATTAAATTCAAAGCCGTTATGTGCAAGCAAACATTACCCACAGATGTTAGGGTTACAACCTCCGCCAAACAATTGATTAATTTAGAATTTCCCGTACTTTTATGTTAGAAAACGGTAAGGTTTTATACCTCAACCTGAAGGAAAAGTACAAGCAGGAGCAAACGTTCATGTCTGTATCGCCTGGTCTTAGGGAAGTTTTAGCAAGACGAATCGCTGGCGAAATAATTCTCTCAAGCAAGCCAGGCTCCACCATGCGCAAATGGCGGGAACTCTTTGCTATCTCCCAAATCAGCCTTTCAGAAAGAATGGGACTCTCCCCCTCAGTGATAAGCGACTACGAAAGTGGACGGAGAGAAAGCCCAGGCGCTAAATTCATACGCCGATTTGTGCTTTCCCTTCTAAAATCAGATGAAGAGAAAGGCAGCCGCTTTATCCGAGAATTTGCCAAGTTAACCAGTTCCCCCAGCATGGCTGTTGTTGATCTGCGTGAATTCCCCATTCCTGTCCGCGTGGAGTACCTCTGCAAAGCCATAAACGGCGAAGTAGTTGCCTGCAAAGAAAAATACGTCAAAGAAATCAACGGTTACACGGTGATTGACAGCAAAAAAGTGGTGGAGGCTTACTCGGGTTTAGAGTACGCCCAGCTTTTTGGGGCGTCAACCGAGAGGGCTTTGATTTTTACAAACGTTGAAGTCGGCTGTTTGCCTATGATGATTGTGCGGGTCTGCAGTTTAAAGCCACGTATTGTAGTTTTCCACAAAACCCCGCCAGACGAAGAAACAAAAAAAATCGCGGAGTTTGAGCAGATACCGCTCATTTACTCATCGGCAACAAGCATAGAGCAGCTAGTCAAGTCACTGCGTAAACTTTACCGCATAGCTTTAAGAGTAAAACTTGGGAAACGGAGAGTACTTCCCCCACCAAAAATAAGCGCGTAGCTACTGAGCAGGCGGCAGAAAAGTAACCGAATGAAACGTTTTGGGTTTTTTGCAATATTGCTTATAACGTAGGACACGTTTTTTGTGGTTGTGATTGATAATGTGCGAATTTAATGTAATTGTAAACAGCAAAGTTGAGTTCAAAGATGTTATTTACTCAAAAGTTGACGGAGAAACTGTCATAGTAAAAAACATCATGGGCGAAACCAAAGAATTCAAAGGTTTTCGAATTGCTGAGGTCGATGTCCCTAACACTCGACTTGTACTTATACACTAAATCAGTAAAAGGCCAATTTAAGGCTAAGCCTGAGAAATCAGCCACGTTTGGTTGCTTCTTTGCCCTTTATATATTAAATTCTCATTGATTAATAATTAGCCGTTGCAGATTGGCATGAAGCAAAATGAGTAATAGGCAAAAATTCGAGCAAGACCTAACAGTTCTGCTAACGCGGCTCACCATTGACTCTGAGCCCCAAGTGGAAAACAAGCTAAATATGCTAAAAGATTGGCTAATCAAACTGCAAAAAGAAAACATCATAAAAATCAATCACTCAGTAATGGAACTAGTCTGCGCGAAGTACCTTATCCAAAAAGGATACGAAGTCCAAATCGAATATCCCCTAAACGAGCTTTTAACCTGCGATTTATACGGTATAAAAGGCTTAGGCAACCTAATTGTAGAAATAGAAACAGGCTACATCCCACCTGAAAACGCGCTTGCACCCTTAACCTACACTACGGCAAGACTAGCAAGCAAAATCATCCGCTACAGCAGTTTCGCAGGAAAATTCGCCCTAGGCGTCCCACCACACTACATCCTGCCCTTCCCATCCACTTTGGCTAAACCACCAAGAAACCGCTCCACCAAAGAAATCAAACAAATCAAAAAACTCTGCGACGCATATTACCAAAAACCGCCTGTGACGTTGGAGGAAATCCGCAACGCACGTATCCAAGAAATCTACATAATCGACGTTGACCGCGCAAAAGTACAGGAAATTGACCCAGAAACCTACCTTAAACGGGCAATGAAAAAAGGCATAGTTTACGATTACCTACCAGCCGAAACACAGGAGCCATAATCCAGTGTCGTTTTACGTTTACATTTTGCTTTGTGTTGATGGAACTTTCTACACTGGCTACACTAAAGACGTCCAGGAACGCACACGCCAACATGAAAATGGGAAAGGCGCAAAATACACCAAAACCCATAAACCCCAACAGGTTGCGTATGTGGAGCAATTTGCGTTAAGAAGCCAAGCTATGAAGCGAGAAAAAGCCATAAAAAAACTCAGCCACAAACAAAAACAAGATCTAATTGCAGCCAAAAAAAAGTTAACCTGAACTTAAGCCACAAACATCATTAACGCCGTCAACGCTGCGCCTGTAACTATAGGAATCGAAATATTATCGTTAATCGGCAAAGGCAAAACCTCAACTGTCATAGCAATCGCTGCCCCAGCCAAAGCCAGCAAGGGCGAAATAAAAACGGTTCCAGCCAAAAACGCAAACAAAAACCCAGCCAAAGAGCCCTCAATGGTTTTTCCTTTGTTTAACGGCAAAGAAGTTGTAATCAGGCCACCAAAAAGCGACGCTGCACTGTCCCCAAAACAGAACATGGCAATTGCCGCTGCACCTGCCGCGGTTGGAAACAGAAGCATCGTCGCCACTATGCCGAAGGCAAAGTAAATTGGTGCTGCTGCAAAACCATAGATTTCTGATTGAGAAGCTGCGTGCCGTGTAATTGCGGAAATAACAGGCAAATTGCGCCCGTCCAAGCGCAAAAGCTCAGAAGCAGTGTAAACTAATGCGATGCCACTTATTATTGAGGCGACGATGGGTATACTGATTAATCCTGCGATGATGGGCATAAAAAACCCTGAAGCGTGGATGTCTTCGCGGACAAAATCGTTGGTGGAAGGAAAAGCTCGATGCTGCTTTTGCCCATCAATAATGGGTAAAATCTTGGTTAGTTTGCCGTTAACTACTCGATCAGCTTTAACGCGTAAAATAAAATCAGGATTAAATCCGATTTTTAGGCATTCAGACTTAAAAATACACTGGTTGTTTCGGTCATCAGCGACAACCACGCAGTCTTTTAGCGCCAAATTCTCGACAGCCAATATGTCGTTTAAGATTTTTAGTTTCCCATTGGGCTGGATGGCGTCCCCGCTGATTTGCCC
>JBJKPJ010000277.1:0-17771 GCA_046706605.1 Bathyarchaeia archaeon
GGATTATTATCACCGTTAGAAACGTAAGCTGAAGAAGAAGCTTCCTGACTTCCATAGCTTGCAACATCATTATTGTTCACAGGAACCGTTAAATCTAATACTCTTGTGCCATCGGCTGTGTAAGCAAAGATATGTAAACCAACGTTAAAGGCGGTGGCTTCTCCAATATTAGTTACTTTACCTGAAATCCAAAGATGATTGTTTAAGCCATTACTTCCTGATATTTCAGTTACTCCCAAAGCACTAACTATAGATGGCGCTGTTAGATTTTCTTCTCCAAAAATACGCAATTGGCTTGTTAAGTTACTTACTTCGTTGTTTAAGCCGTCAATTTGAGAATTTAGTGATTCCACCTTAGAGTTCGCATCGTTGATTTTAGCGTTATAATAGAATGTTATTCCAGTGACAGTGACAACAAAAAGTATAGCAACCATCAAAGCTATTGCAAGAATTCTAATTTTCCCCATACTTAGTATTGAAACGTAAAAGCAATAAAAGCCTATTCGTAATACTTCCTTGACTAAGACATGGTTAACAACAAAGTTAGAGGACTAGCGCAAGTAACATTCTATGCATTATGCAACATATCTGTTTGGTACTAAATAGAGAAGTAGCTCAGTGGAGTACCGCAAAGTTTTTAGTAATTATTCACGGGTTAGTTAATTTGCGAGTAAGGCCTATCCGAGGCAATGATGCCCGCATCTGTGGGATGGAAGCATTAGGATAGGGGTCGCTTATCATCAGTAGGTATCAGTCACAATTTACTGGCTTGTTTTAAGAGGCGTTCGTGTTGATCAGCAACCCTGAGGGATTTCTAAGACGTCATACTCGACTTCATTGCCAAACGGTTTAAGTGCTCTTAGTAAGCCTTTATCTAATGTTGCGATGGTTACTTTTTCTTTAGTTTCATTGTAGAGTTGGATAACGAGTGCTATGAGTTCAGGATCGCCTTTTTTTATCGCAAACTCTGAAGTTGCCTCTAAATTGCTCAAGTGCTTTCTGACGTTATCCATCACTTTTGAGTATTTACGGTAATTTACAATTTTCACTTGAATGAGACCTTGCTCAATAGCAGCATTGAATCTTCTTACCGAATCAAGTATTCTGTTTGCCAACTCAGGAGCTGTTTCCTTGGTTTTTTCCGCAAACCTTTTTGGTTCATCAATAACTTCCTGTGCTATCGCTTTAGGAATCACAACTTTGTAGTTTTCTTTCTTTTTCTGCTGCAAGAAAGCCTCTAGTTTTCCTTTTCTGTCAGACATTATAAGAATTGATGAATCTACTGCAAGATAGCTATGCATCAAGCATGCCGGCTTCGTCTAGAAGTGAGACAAACTCGTAGTAGGTTATTCCCAATGTGGCGGCAGCTTGTCTATAAGTCATTTTTTCCGCTTTTGTTTTAGCTGCAACTTTTTTAAACTTCTCCACTCCTTCTTCTCCGAATCGACCTTTGTAGAGGTCCATCATTGTTTGTTCTTCAAATGCCTCCATTAGCTTTTGCGGTGAAACTTCAAGTTTGAAATTGCCGGCAAAATATACTCTTGTGTTGCCTTTGGCTTCGCTTTCCACGGCGCTTGCTGCTTCAAGTTCCCGTAGGTACTTGTAAACTGTCGGTAGCGGATAGCCTAAATGTTTTCCAATGCGTTCCGCAGTTTCGCCTCGGTGTTTTGCTAAGTGCGCGATTATCTTTGCTTTGTTTGGATTTCCTATTGCTTTTAGGATTGAAACTGTTTTTTCAGCCATAAAAGTCAGTTAACAAAATATATAATGACAACTATAAACATTTTGCAAGCGGTGCTTGGGTTGGCAATCCTGGGATGATGGTTACGCCTATGCTTCCAATCATCCATAAAATCACCGCTATAGACCCAGCAACAAAGTCAGCAGCCAAAAGCTTTCTACTACTAACCATAAAAGATTTCACCTCCGAAAAATTGAAGACTCATCAAGTCACTGGGGAAAAATGAAACATATATCAGAGTAAAGAGGCTCAATTGAACTGTTGAGGCGAGGTGCGTTAACGAAAAGCCTGATAGAAGCGTTCCTTTGCTTGAGTTTAATCCTCATTGTTTTTGCTGCTCTGCCACTGGAGGTTTTGGCAGTCGAAGTTAACACCACCATAGCTGTTGGAACAAACCCTCAGGGAGTCGCCTGCGATTCAGGAACAAACGAGATATTTGTCGCAAACTCTGCCGACAACACAGTTTCAGTTATCTCCCAAACCACCAAAACCCTAATCGCAAACATAGCCGTGGGCCTTAACCCAGTTTGTTTAGCATATGACCCCATCTTAAAAGAAGTCTTTGTAACAAATTCAGGGTCAAACTCAGTATCTGTAATTTCAGACCAAAACAACACAGTAATCGCAAACATTACTGTGGGAGCCGTTCCCAACGGCATAGCCTATGATTCGGCAAAGCAAGAGATGTTTGTAGTCAACAAATACTCCGATTCAGTTTCAGTAATCTCCGACCAAAACAACACAGTAGTTGCAACAATACCTGTCGGACATAGCAACCCAATTGGGGCAGTTTATGATTCCGCTAAAGGCGAAGTATTTGTCACAGTTAACTACATGACAGGTGAAACTCATGGTTTTGTGCAAGTCATCTCAGACAAAACCAACACGGTGGTTGCAACAATACCTGTTGGAGTAACTCCCTATTATCCTGCTTATGATTTTGGCAAAGGAGAAATATTTGTGCCCAATCACGATAGCTCCACGCTATCCGTTATATCGGATAAAACCAACAAAGTAGTAGCCAACATAACGTTGAATCTACTTGTGTGGCCTTGGCAAGTGGCGTATGATTCAACTAAAAGCGTATTGTTTGTAACAAACGATCAACATGGCGACCTCAACGGAACAGTTTCAGTAATATATGATAGCAATAACACAATTATTGGCCAAATCACTCAAGCATCCGTGTACATCGGCAAGCAAGCTTCTTACGCCTCTCCCTTGGACATTTTTCCCTTCTACCGTGCCAACCACCCTGGCGATGTTACCTACGTCGACACATACATCGGGTGCCAACCTAACGGTTTGGCTTACGATTCTGCCACAGGCGAGCTATTCATAGCTAACTACAATGCGGGCAACGTCTCTGTCGTATCAGACGCATTTTTGCCATCACCGCCACCAAATCAAACGATGCCAATGCCGAAACAGAATTATACGCTTCCAATTGTGTTGATTGCCGCCGCGGCTGCTGTTGTGCTGTTTGGTACAATAATAGGTGTTAGAAAGAATGTTAAAAAACAAAGTACTCAAAGCACTATTCAATTATACGCGCCAAACATGAGAAAAAACGTAAGTTCAGCCACACGCCAGAATTAAAAACTTAAAAACCAAACTTGGAAATAAGCTGCCTCTGAAGAAGCTGCACTTAAACCAACCTTAATGGTCCCCGAGTTTTACTTGTATCAGATATAAGAAATCAGACTAATACACTCAGGCATGAGAAAAGGGCTATGGTACAGTCAATGTAAAGTCTTGCCCTGACATAATATCACTTGCAGCTGGTGTAGAAACAGTCAGATTGCCAATAAGCTCACTGCTGGAAAAGGGAAGAAAATCAAGAACTCCAAACCAATAATTTGCCACTACACGGTAAGATTCCTGATTTTTTAGAGTAACAGTAAAGGCGTCAGTATATCCGTGAGTTACATTTGAACCATTATCAGGTGAATAAAGGGAGCCATTCAACTTTGTCGTAACGTTTTGGTCAGTTCTTGCATCTTCGAACATTAAAGAGTCAAGCCATATATCCCAATGCGACGAAACTTCGATTATTTTTCCAGACACAGTGATGTTTCTACTCAGAACCGTAAGGATGCATGAAACATTTGCCGTAGCCGTTGGGCTTGAAGCCTTGATGGTCACGGAGTAATTTCCGCCTCGAACTGAATCATCAACATCGACAGTTAACATGCTGTTAAATGAGGACTTGCCAGAGGCTGGTGAAAAACTACAGTGAATAGAAGTTGAATTAGGTATTGCTATTAAGGTTGTATTTTCAGGATTACCTTTTGAATCAACGTTCACTTGGATTTGAGTGCTGCTTCCTTGAATTACTTGTGTTTGATTTGTTAAGAGGCTAAGACTGATTCGAGTGGTAGTCAATTGATTGTAAACCATTACTGCTCCAACCGACGAAACTACAAGTATCACCACAATTATCGCAGCTATCATGATGTTTTTGCGTTTGGTTGAAGTTTGAGCCATATTACCTACCTTACCACATGTTAACCAGTTGGAGATTTGAATGGTTTTAAGTTCGCGGTTTTTCGATGCCGTCTAAAAATCATCAGAATAATAGCAATCACTACAAGCACAACAACCAAAGAAACTCCAAGTATAAAGATTAAACTACTGATGGCTGTTGGTGTTGTCGTTGGCGAACTTGAGCTTGATGGGATAGTTATTGTTTGTATGCTGCTCCATCCGCTTGTTTCGCCTATTTCTGTTACATTTGAGCCTTCGGGTAGATAGCTGATTTGAGCTGCGACTTTAAACTCTAACTGACCACCAGCTTGTGATGAAATTTCTGGCACGTCAATGTACATGCCCACGCTATGTGTTATGTTGTCTAACCCTGAGAGCAGAAAGGGGTACTGTATCCAGGTGTTGTCAGCGGGTCGTTTACAATCTATGAGGTAGTTCAGATCGATCTTGGTGCCATTTTGGTCAGTGTAAGGTGTAAAGGGTGGGTTTTTAAATGTAAAACTCACCACTGGCACTGGACCAGGATCAAATGGCACAAAGTAAGCCCATTTAACAAACTTCACTGTAAATTGTGGAACAGATGGCGTAGGTATTGCTTGAGCATTTGCAGGTTTAACGACCAACATAGTTAGAGATGATACAATAATGAGGAGCGTTAGGGATACTGCAAGAGTCTTGCTGATTTTCCGTTTGGTTAAAGTTTTAGCCTTGCTAAGCAACATGATGCCTCTTTTTGTTGTTGAAGCGATATCTAACTGCAATTACACCAATTAGTGTGAGAGCAAACAGCGGCACAATTGCTAACAATGATAATTCTGGGACTGAAGGTGAGGGTGAGCTTGATGGGAGAGTTATTGTCTCTGTGCTACTCCAATCGCTTGTTTGCCCAGTAAAATTCAATGTATTGAGTTCTACGGAGTTATAAATTATATACTGATAGCCTATCATTGCTTGGACTTGAAAATCCACTTGACTGCCTGCTGGAAACTGGATAATTTGGTCTTCACCAGCGTAAGCATCTGGTGGGCTATAATATGTTTGTTTTTGATAAATCGGATGGACTAATGTCTTGGTTAAATTTTGTTCTATTGGGTAGATTAAAGTAGTATATTGGGAATTAGAATTGTATAAAATATTTTGAGTTAAGTAGCTGTCATTCCAGTTGACGGTATTATGCTCTTTCATTCGAACATTATAATAAAGTAAAACGGTTTGGTTGTTGAAAACATATGAAGAAAAAGGTTGGTTAGTTATTGTTAACTCAATACTGCTGTTATATAGATATTGGCTTGGAATAGTATAATTTTGACCAGTCCATATGTTTACGCCTTGGTGTGCAGGAACTTCATAAGGGGAATTAACAAACTCGGCAGTAAATTCTGGAACAGTTGGTTTAGGTATCGATTGAGCATTTGCAGTCTTAACCGTAAGCAAAGTCAGAGATGACAGAACAATGATGAGAGTTAATGATAGCGTAAGAGTCTTGCCGATTTTACCCATGCATAGTAAGCAGAAATTAAGGCGATAAAAGCCTATTCGTAAAACATCCTTGACTAAAATCAGTCAATGTTTCTTGACCTGCTTGGTTTTTTGATGCCTACGATAAAGCAGTAAACTGACCCTTAAACAAGCTGTCGCTACTATGGCAAGAGCAATTATCGGCATAGTTTGAAAAGGACTTGATTGAGCAACAGGTGCTTCGGTAGTAAAAGTAACAGTCATATTCGTATGCATATTTTCATGAGTATTTGCAAAGAACATAACGGTATGATTCCCTATAGGAATTTTCGTAAAGCTAACTGTTATCGTAGCATTTAGTGAATCCGTATAGTTTGGCTGAATGCCAAAAACTTGGTGAATCCCTTCTTGCCAATCTGCTTGATAGTAAACGCTGTCAATTATCCAAAAATACGATGCAACGTTTACAACAATTGATACATTGCTTATTTGAAATACTGTTTCATTTACAGGGGATGCGATTTCAACAATTGGTGGAATATTCGCCGAAGGGTTGGGTGGGGTTGTATGACAGGCGAATCGGTGTGCCATTGAGTAAAAGAAACTTTTGGTTCTTGAATGGTATCAGCCTCAACTATTGCTGGAGTATACAATGAGGATACTATTGCCAACAAGACAACAATGATTATTGCTAAGCTTTTCCAGCAGGTCAACATTTTTGGTCATTATGTTAGTGTTGACTTGTAACTATTAGTTCTAATGATGGAACAGATAGGGAAAGAAGGTTCCAAATCTGGAACATTACCTGACTTGATTAATAAGTGGGTAGGGTATACACTTGCTTGGGAAAAGTTGTGATTAGTTAATTGCCTTTTGATGGTTAACTGTTGTAGCAAAAAAGCATGACTACAAACTAAAATGTTCTTCTAACCATTTACCCCATTTTGGTTGCTGGAAACAATGTCTTTTGCCAAAATAATATCCTGAAATACTTCCAAGAACTACAGAGGCAAAAAGAATTGTAACATATTCGAATACGTAATTGTCAATGAGTTTTAGATAGTTAGGTCCACCAGAAGATACAGATAAATAACTAAGTATTGGCGTTCCAAAGAAAGCAAGTGCCAAGCTGATTACGCTTCCAAGCATTACATAAGCTATTTTGAAATTTTTCATCTCTTCCTTTGTTCCTTGACTTGGTGGTTTGTTCTGAAGTCCGTAACCTAAATACGCTAAAAACATTGTTCCCACAAACCAAATTGCAGAAGCAATAACCTCTCCAAAGTCAAGGAAGTTTATGTAATAGAGTGTTAAGACTGTAATTAAGTAAACGATTTGGCTAAAAGCTGCTAAAGTCCAGAACTGTTTTTGTCTTTTTCTCCTCTTTGATTGATATTCTACTTCTGGAAATTCTTCTAAAAGCTTTGAAGCTAACTTACCCTTTTCCGTAAGCAAATATTGTCCTGACTCATTCTTAGTAACAAGGTTTCCAAGTACTTTCAAATGGTAGTTTAGTAGTCCAGTGCTTACTAGCTTTGTTGTATCTAATAATTCAGTATAGCCTAAACTTCCTTTCTCATTTAGCAAGGTAAGGATTTTCTGCCTTGTCTCATCCTTTAGGATTTTATGTAAGGAAGATATTTCTTGGCTCATATGTGTGAGTTGTCGTTTTCTTTATTTAGGGTTTTTTGACTAAAAAATTTGTCAACCCTTCGTACTATAGGGTAGGTATACCTAGTCGTGGTTGGATAGAATTTTTGGACTCTAAAAACCAAGTGTGAAGTCTTTGTGTATTGTGTCGGTTCCTGCTGGTATATCGATGAGGCTGATTGTGCCTGCTTGAAAAGTCCATTCAACTCCATGTGGCGGGGGCGCTCCCCAGTGGACGATTACCGATACAGTGTAAGCATGGTTTCGCTGTAGAACAATAGAGTACGTACTCACTGCGCCCTGCCCATAATTTGAGTTCAAATTTTCAGCAATTGTAACGTTTGTTTGAGACTTAACCACATGCTAATCACATGAGGAGATTTGAATGGTTTTAATTTAGCGGTTTTTCGATGCCTTAGTATCACAGCAACAGAGAACACAGATAGAAGCAAAGGCAGAATCACCAACCAAGAAAACTCTGGCACAGCAGGAGTGGGGGTTGGCGAAGATGTTGAATCTGTGGCGGGTCCATTAATTGGTGCTGGAAGAACAAGGTTTGATTGGCTTAAAAGTGGATAATGGTCGATGTTGTTAGTTGCAATAAAGTACGGTGTGTTGCCTACTCCTGTGCTGCCTATTTCAGATGCATTGGGATATCTGCTTTGATAATCTCCCCAGAAATTGCCTATACTTCCATTATCCCATCTGTTGCTTGGGGAATCATTAATTGTAGTTAAGTTGCCCGTGCTGAGAAATGCATTATCAAAAATCAGGTTGTTTATTGAACCTGATGTTGTTGAGCCGCCTTCAAGGTATTGTATGTCTATCATTATTGCAGTGGGGTAGTGATTCCATGTCCAAGAAGTTACAGCGTTTATAGTGTTTCCAGCTACTATGTTGTCTTTGCTTGCCATCAGAACGATACCGCACATTGGACCGTTTATGGTGTTATCAAGAATTTTTGAAGAGGTACAGTTAATCAGACTGACTCCGTTTGTTTGACCAAAAATGTTTGAACCACCAGTAATAGTGTTGTTTTGTATCACGACGTTAGCCGAGTTCATAACTTCTATGCCATCGGTGGCTGTTTGGCTTAGGTAAAAATTCTGAATTGTAACGTTACTAACTCCTTCGCTTACATATGGACCGACAACGATGTTGCCTACTCTTCCGTCTCCAATTGTGTGTCCATTGCCGTCAAATATCATGTTGCTTTTTTGTAGGAAGAATTGGACTTGCACTTTCATGTCAGTTGTCAAAGTGTAGGTGTTGCCTACATGTTGAATTTGGGGTGTAGGTGGGTTTATGCTTCCGTCAGGATTTATCATAATAACCCCGGGACTTTGGGATTGAGCCGTAACAGTGAGCAATGAAGCTAAGGAAGTTAATAATAAGGCGACAAGCACGATAGCAAAGCTTTTTCTCATGCTAGCTAAGGGGATAGTTTGCGATAAAAGCGTATCCGTCTAAGTTTCTTGACTACGCATTGTCTACAAAACTGGACTTTGCTTTTTAATTGGTCAACAAAAGAGGAATTAAATATGTTATGGGACATTGTGCTGTTTAAGGAAGAAAGAGTATGGAAGATGAAAAGCAGGCGGAGTATGACAAGCAAAGGGAAGAAGTATTTGATGCACTAGGGCATCCAACCCGTATCCATATTCTTAAGGTTCTAAGCGAAGGTTCTCTTGGATTTGCGGACTTAAAAAAGAAGACCTCTATTGAAAGCAGCGGTCACTTACAGTATCATCTAACTAAACTTGACGGGTTGATTAAGACCGATGAATATGGCAAGTACTGCTTATCTGATGAAGGTAAAGATGCCCTTCTTACTGTACAAACAGTTGAAAATCTGTCACCAAGAAGTAACGCTAAGGAGAAAGCACGTAAACTCAATTTTAGCAATACATTAGGGTCAAAACCAGCTGTTTTTCTTCTTATAGCTCTTCTTATTGCAAGTACAGCAATAGCCGTAATTGAATATAATCAGATTGGAAATTTGAATGCTTCTTTTAGCCCTAAGCTAAATAATGCTGGTTACTTGTCAGGGTCTAAACTATACTTGATTTCAGCAAATTCTAGTTATCAAAAAATAAATGGAAAGGCATGTTTAGTGATTGATGCTGCCATAAGAAATGACTATACAGCTCAAGAACCACCACCGATGGACAATTCAGGCATTAACAGTACAGGAACAGCTTACTTTGGGTTGACTGCAACCCTATATAGCAACCATGTTACGGTTTCATCGGAAGATATAACAAGTGCTGGTTCTTCACCGCTGGGCGTACCACAAAATAGCTTAGACAGCGGTCAGACTGCGATAATTGAGATTGACATGGCAACAACAGACAAAAACATAGACAACTATTCAATATTCCTCTTAGCCATTGCAGGATACCCGATACCATAGTTTCCGAGTGTTAAGCATCCTGATGCCTCTTTTTGATGTTGAATCGGTATCTAACTGCAACTACACCAATTACTGTGAAAACAAACAGAGGCACAATAACCAACCATGATAACTCTGGAACGGTTGAAGTTGGTGAAGGCGAAACAGAACTTGCTGGTATAGTTACTGTTTGCGTTGGACTCCAACCGCTTGCTACGCCTTCAAAATGATATCCAGATGCGAACTGCGGACTATTCCGAAAGATGCCGCCTACCAATGCTTCAACTTGATAATCTATTTGACCGCTACCTTCGAAGGGAACGCCAAAAGAAAGCACCGTATAGTCGGAATTAGATTTGATTAAGTAGTCATTGTCTGGATTATATATTTCAGTCCAATTCTCAGCGAAATGACCTTTTTCCCTGACATTATAGTATAGGAATGGATAGCTTCCATGAGCGTCACTATAGGCGTTGAAGGGTTGATTGTCTATAATCAATTCGATTGTTCTGTTTTCTACATGATACCCTTGAGTCGTGACTGTCTGCCCTGTATACGGGTTTATTGAAGTGGTTGTTGGTACATCATATGATGAGTCCACAAATTTGACCGTGAACTGTGGAATCGAAGGTGTTGGATAAGGGGTTGAAGTCTGAGCATTTGCAGGTTTCATTATCAGCAAAGTTAGACATGACAAAGCTATAATTAGCGTTAGGAATAATGCGACAGTTTTGCTGATTTTACCCATACATAGTAATAGGCAAATAGATGTGATAAAAGCCTATTCGTAAAGCTTCGTTGACTGGGTTAAGTCAAAGTTTCTTGAATAGGGCGCGCTATTGAAAATTTCTTTTTCATTTTCCTTATAGATAAAACAACTGAGGTAGCTATGCCTATTGCTGCAATTATAGCTATTACTATAACAATTTCTAAGTTGTTTGAGTGTTCACTGTTACCTGTTGGATATGTAGAGGTTGTATTTACCAGAAAGTTTCTTGTTCCTGATTTAGATGTTTCGCCTTGAGCATTTATTGCCCATACATCAATTGTATGAGTACCATTAGATAGATTCTTTAAAGTTCCAGTTGCTAAATATGAAGTAGACTGTTCTCCATAATACGTAATAGATTGAGGGCTTGAAATCAATAATGATTTTTGAGGATTATTATTTGAACTGAAATTTAGGTCTAAAATGTAGTAAACCTTGGTTATCTTTGGATAATCGGATGGAGTGTAAATTTGGACTTCTATTGGAACAGTTGAAGTTTGATAGGTTTTTGAATTCCATTGTTCTGGAAGATATATTTGCCATTCAGGACCAAAAATAAAGAGATTAGCTTCCACAAATCCCACATGAGCTATAGGCTGAATTAGGAAAACCATCAACAGAATAACAGTTACTGCAACTGCCCTTTTCATATTAACCCAATATCTTCTTGAATTAGTTGGATATAAGAGACTTTTCATAAAGAAACCTTTACTAAAACAGTCAACGTTTCTTGACCTGCTGGCTATACACTGCCGTGGGAAAAGGTCACAGCTTCAAGTTGGCGGTTTTTGGATGTAAGCAAATATCGATTAATTTTATATATAAAAAAGGATTTGTATCAATTAGGGATAGCTTGACTAAGCTTAAGAGAACCTACTTTATTCTTGCCCTTGTAGCATGTGACATTATAGCCATTATAGCCCTGTTGACAATTCTAAACAGGTACATCTATTACTTGCCCATTTTAGGTGTGTTGCTTGGTGCACTCATATCCAATGTTTTACCCGAAAAACAACCACAACCGCTTAAACCAAGGTATGACAAGATAGAATTAGCTTTGCTTTCCCTCTTCGTAGTGTTTACAATATTTTTGTTCGCAAATTTTACAATAAATCTTTTTAACATAACAAATGACTCTAACATTTTCTTCATTTTACTATTTGTCGATTTCATGATAGCTGTTTCTGCAGCAGCTCATCAAGCAGACAGAAAAAGCCAATGGAAAAAAGACCACCCTACTTAGTTGTTTTTCGATGCCTTGAAATGCTAGCATGCACAGGGTTGGTCCTGAAAATTAGACAACCGCCTCTAGCTGTTTTTGGTAGGTCTACAAAAGAGGTTTTAAATATAGTCTGGACTTTGAATTTTTAAGGAAGAGAGAACATGGAAGACCCAAATCGGATAGAACAAGACAAGCAACGAGCAGAAGTATTTGATGCCCTAGGGCATCCAACACGGATACTTATTCTTAAGGTCTTAAGTGATGGTCCACTTGGGTTTGCAGAGTTAAAGAAGAAGACAGCTATTGAGAGTAGCGGCCACCTGCAACACCACTTGACTAAACTTAATGGGTTAATAAAGACAGACGAATATGGAAAATACTGCTTATCTGATGAAGGAAAAGATGCCCTGCTTACGGTTCAAACAGTTGAGAACGCATCACCCAAAAAAGAGGCAAAAGGGAAAGAACATAGACATTTAAAGATAGGTTTGAAGCCTGTTGCTTTTCTACTTATGGCTCTCTTGATTACAAGTTCTGCAATGGCGGTATATGAGTATAGCCAAGTAGTTGGTCTAAAAGAGAATTATCCCTTTTCAAATGGCGTTGATCCAGAAGCCGCCGCATACTATGCTGAATTTGGAGAGATACCTGTCACAAACGTTAACTCTTCTTTTACACCGCCTATTTCATTATATACAGCACTTATAATAGGCTTACAAGCTAAGGGCTGGAACAAAACATCACTTAATGGAATGGGTGTTGGTGCTTACCTAAGTAGCTATTCACAAATATCAGCAGACGGATCGATCACAAGTTTAAGTCCATTATCAAATATACCCGCTAATTATTCAGACATACATTACAATAGCACAGTTTACGGGTACGTTTGGCAAATAACCGTTCAATATCCAGGATTTGGATTTCCTCAATGCACTTTAGTCGATGCTTCAACTGGACAAATACTTACCTAATCCACCACTTCTGTAGCAAGTTTCTTGACCTGCTGGTTTTTCGATGCCTAACTATCACAGCAACAGAGAATAGTGAAAGAAGCAAAGCCACAATAATCCCATCCAAGACATAGCTAAAGAAAGGCATGGATGGATTTTCAGGTAACGTAAACGAAGAGGTATTTATTGCGTAAAAGGTTTCGTCTAATCCCACATAGACCATGCCGTCAGCCACTGCGGGTGAGGAAAATCTGATTAGGAAATCAACTCTTGGTTGTACTAGCGTGAAGTTCCCGACTTTGTCGCCAGTGGTTGCATTGAAAGCATAAAGATTGTAGTCAAAAGAGTTTACATAAACAATACCTTCAGCGATGGCAGGAGAGGAAGGCTCATTGCCGTTTGGTGCATACACTGGATGCATGGGGTACTTCCATACTTCAGCGCCTGTAGATGCATCAAGAGCAAAAACATACGAAGAACTCACCATAAATACTAAGTTACCGCTGACAGCAGGGGTTGAAATTATACTGTAAGGGCTGGTGAAATTCCAGACTTTATCGCCGGTAGTAGCGTTTAGAGCGTAAAGGTCGACGATATTATCTGAGGCAATGTATACCATCCCGTTAGCAACCGCTGGAGAAGAGATGAAATATTGGACCACTGTACCCGTTGTATAATTCCAAATCTTGTTTCCCGTTGTTGCATTCAGTGCATAAACGTTCCCGTCATCTGACCCAACATAAACTATGCCATTGGTCACTGCAGGTGAAGAACCAACAGTACCACCCGTCGAATAGTTCCAGATCCTCTGACCAGAATAAGCGTCAATTGCATAGATATTCCCATTATCTGAGCCTACATAGACAACTCCATTAGCAACTGCAGGGGTAGATGAACTAGCGTTAGCTGGAAAACTCCATATTTGGTTACCATTGGATTCGTTGAGAGCGTAAACTTGGCCACCGATGCTGCCTTCAAGATCATTGCAGGCGTAAACATAACCGCCCTCCACTATAGGAGATGAAAACTGCTGTGCTGAGTCGACAGAAGCCTCCCAGACCTTTGAGCCAGTTGAACTGTTAATGCATAGCAAGTGGTCACCTTTGATGAAAACTAAGCCATCAGAGAGCGCTGGAGAGGATAGTACAGGAGAGTATATAGAGTAATTCCAACCAGTCACAGATGAAGTTGATCCAGCCAAATAGCCTGTTCTGGCTGAGTCGCCGCGGAACATTGACCAATCATCAGAAGCAAAGGCAGCTTGAGAAAACGTTCCCACAAATGCAGTCATAATTAGTAGCGTTAAAATTGAAATCAGTACTACTATTACTTTTTTCATGACAGCACGTAAGCTATTTAGTCAGCGTGATTAAAAAGCGTTCTCGTAAAGCTTCCTTGACTGAGCTGAGTCAACGTTTCTTGACCTGCTGGCTATACACTGCCATGGAAAAAGTCTACAATAGCTAAAAGTCTTTGGTTATTGTTGTTTGTCCAGCAGTTGCATTAACAGTAAAAGTTGTTTCAAAGTCTGTTTGCGGATTTTCGTCAGAACCCACAAAGTAACTTAGGAACACGTTATAGGTATGTCCATTCTTTAAAATAACTGAATAATTTCCAAAGGTATTGCCGCTTGCATAACCAAAATGAAACTGGAAAGTAGTTATTGTACCTGACTGAGTGTCTTGAAATTGCAGTTTTTGAACAGTTAGGAAAGGACCCCATAAACCAGTAGGAGCAAATGCTTGTCCGGACACCGTCACATTATCATACGTTAAGAGATAAAAAACTGCCCCAAACGATGAAACTACAATTATCGCTATAATGATTGCTGCTTTCAGGATGTCCTTATGTTTCGAAGGTGTGGTCAATATACATCTCTCCTTTACTGGCGCTATTAACCGGTGCTTTGCCATATCAAATAGGTATTGCCTATCGCCGTTACGATGTAGATTTTTCCGCCATTGTGAAATGGATTATCGGTTGTTCCTTGGATTGTCAAGTTGATGGATTGGTTTTGAGGCAGCAAGTAACCGTTAGCTATAGATGGATTGATTGTTAGAGCGGGGCTGAAGTTTTTGTAAGATTGCCCGTTTACAACAACATCTGTAATTGTCGCGGTTGTAGCTCCAGTGTTTTTAACTGTGCAGGTTGCGTTCCAATTATTATTGACAGAACCTCCATGGTAGTTAGTGATTGACAGGCTCTCGGAGGGATTATTTGTCGGGGTTACAGTTGGAGTAGGGGTTGATGTTGAAACTGGAGAAGGCGTTGGAGTTGGAGTAGGAGTTGGATTAGTGCTGTTTTTTAGTCCGTTATTATAAATTAATATTCCAGCGATTAAAGCTACAACCACAAACACAAATAGGATTACCGCAATCATGATGTTTCTTCGCTTGGTTGAGGTTTGAGCCATGTCAAGCATCCTGATGCCTCTTTTTGTTGTTGGATCGATACTTAACTGTAAGTGCACTATTTAGTGTGAAAGCAAACAGAGGCACAATCAGCAACCAGGAGAATCCTGGAACAGAAGAAGCAGGTGCAAAACTATTGGCGATATAGCCAGTTGCATAGGCAGATGATGGATATTCTGTTAATTTAACTGGAAAAAGGTAAGTTTCATTTGGTTGCACTATGTAGTCATTCAAGGCGTACCAACTACTAGACAATGTGACGCTGTTAACTGGGAAGGTGTTATTGTTGAAGACGGTTACGTTAAAATAAGTGTAATCAAGCGCACCCATATAATGCGCTAAGCCAAAGATATCTGGATAATAATCATGCTTTGAAGTGTTCCAGTATCGCTGGTAGAAATTAGGATTGTAGGCAATAGTGACCATGTCACTGTTTAATGTACTGTTATAATACTGGTGATATGTGTCTTGGTCAGATTCTATTGCACTCAAGTTTACGATTTGCAGGTAAGCTTCTGTTTGAGGAACAGTTAAGGATTGACCGTTGATGACATCGCCAAAACTGTTTTGGGAAACGTAGATTTTGAGGTTATGGGAGCTAAACTGGAATGAACCTTGGCTGGGGATATTTAGGTTAATGGTTTGTTTTTGGTTTGGCCCAATATTGATTGAGGTTATTGGGGTACTAAAATTCTGCAAATCTTCAAACAACAGTACGCTTTGAAAAAAGGAATTCGGCGGGTTTAATGTGTAATTGGAATCCCACAAGCTCATATCGGGGTTAATCACGTCTGAATTATCAACTTGCATAGCCAAGGTAAGGTTACTAAACAAGTTGCTTGTGGGGTTTACTAAAATTATGTTGCCTGCTGTGTAGCCTCCGGAAGTAGAATCGGTCCATGGCCCAGAAACGTAGCTCGCTATGTATGGGCTGGTGTGGTTTTCGTTGGTTGTTTTGGCAATGTTTGTTTTTTCAATAAACCAACCAGTCGTCAAAACAACAATGCAAAGAATCACTATAATTATTAGAGTTCTTGCCCTGTTCGTATTTGTTTCCTCAATTCACCATCAATGTTGAGCAACTCTTAGTATTTTGCTAGAACACAGCGATAAAAGCCTATTCGTAAAACATCCTTGACTAAGTTAAGTCAGTGTTTCTTGACCTAAACAGTGCAGGGTAACTTAGATGCCTCAGAATTGGTTTTTATCATTTCCAGTGCAGCGTTAGAGGCCGCTGGGAGACGCCTGCTCGTTTTGGAAAAAAGTAAACGTTCATTAGGTGTCTAAGTCTGGGTTGTAGTTTTGTGTTCTGAACCTTCTTTTTTTACCAAAATGATACATTGCAATTGCGCCCATGGTTGGAGCAGCCAGCAGCGCAAATATAAGATACCAAACGCTCCAAAATAAAGAATAAAAGGGGTTGCCAGGCGCAAACGCTTCACCAAGAATCCTTGAAACACCCACCAAGACAAAACCTCCTCCAATAAAGGCGGCAATTATGCCGATTACAAACCCTCCACCTATATACACAGTTTTTGCAATCGCAAGCTGCATCTTTCTTGAAATAACATCTCTTAAAATGTGCTGAATCATATAGGAAAACCCAATTATGAAAATAAACGAGATTACATCTTGATACAGCGTGGAGGAACTAATATCACCCCAAAGATAAGCTACGGTAAAGACACTAAATACCACAACCGTAACTGCAAGCGTCCCTATCCAAAAACGACGCCACCATTTCGGCTTGAGCCCTAAATGTTGCCTATTAGCTTCAGGAAAATCTGTTAGTAACTGTACAGCCACTTTTCCTTTTTCAGTAAGTACATAACATCCATCAGTTCCTTTTGCAAGTAAGTCATCAAGGACTTTGAGGTGATAGTTCAGTTTTCCTGTACTGTCAATTCCAAGTTCATTCAATAATTCGGTATAACTTAAGCTTCCTTTTTCATGCAATAAAAGTACAATTTTGCGTCTGGTTTTGTCTTTTAATATCTTATGTATCGAGGCTATTGCTGAACTCATAACCCGTAAATTAAAAGAACAGGAGATTTAGGTTTTTTGACTAAAAATTTTGTCATAGCGTTTTTCAAAAGAATATCCGATACCTAGGTCAGTCAACGTTTCTTGACTTATCGGTGAAATAGAACAACAAATAGTTTAACAATAGAAGAAAGCATTTAAGCAAAATTATTCGATAATAATATGCTTGTGCTTCAGATATGACCTCAAAAAAGAAAGAAGCCAGCGAAAAATACAAGACGGCTAATTATTATGCAAAAGCCGTTGTGCTGGGTTTGCTTTTTTGGTTTGCTTTAATGTTTGCTCTCTATTTAAGCGGATACAGCACACAAATAACCAATGCTCTTGGCGAAGCAAATCAAATCCTCTTTATAGCAATATTACTCGTTGTATGCTTATCCATTGGATACTTGATAAACAAATTGACTTGGAAACACCTACTGGCAAACAGACTTTAAAACAATAAACTCACCCCGACATTACAGGGATTCCTTAAGCATCTTTTTGATATGCAGAGACTATGCTTTCCAGAGTTGAAGTCCATATGACAAATCGTTAAGTGAATCCTTATCAAGCCTGCTGTAGGCGCAAGGAGTATTCCGAGAAATCGGCAACTTTGAACGGCTACTACGGATATCGCGTAAGCTGCTACTCGCCATGGGGTAGGGT
>JBJKPJ010000278.1:0-3712 GCA_046706605.1 Bathyarchaeia archaeon
TTACAGGGGGGATAGTTTTGGAGCGTCTGGTCAAGGCGACAGCGATAGCGATTCCTATGATACCAACGCTGATGCCTGCAAACGCAATCAATTCTGCGGTGCTGAGACTGCCTTGGAGGCCGGTGATTTTGTTTTGAAGCGAATTCAACGAGTCTGTCATGTTGTTGCCCAAGTTTCCTATCTGGTTTTGCAGGTTTGACTGTGTTTGGTTTAGCTGATTGAGACCGTCTTGGAGTTGATTTTGCAGATTTGACTGAGTAGAGTTTAAGCTGTTCTGGCTGCTTTGCAGGCTGTTAAGTTGATTCTGCAGAGATGACTGAGAGGAAGTTAGGCTGTTTTGTAAGTTACTTACTTGATTATTGAGGTTAAATGATACCTCTTGGGCGGTGCTTACGCCGTCAGTTTGGGTTGCCATAACCTGCAGGATGTAGTTTCCATCAGGGTAGTTGCTGCTTTGCAGAGTGAAGGTTGATGTGCCGTTTGTGCTGAAAGTTTTGAGTGATGCGCCATTTAAGGTGGCGTTGACTTGGGCGATGTTGTTTCCTGAGACTGTAAACACTACATTTAAGTTGCCCTTGTATGTGCCGCCGCTGGTTGGCGAAGAAACAGTTATTGCGGGTACCTCAGGATAGATTGTTTGGTAGCTTGATGAAGTCATAGATAACGTAGAGTTTACCAACGTTAAAGCGTCTATGTCAGAGTTTATTAGGGTAATATTGCTGTTTGTGGCGGCGAGGTTTCCCCCATGCACTCCGCGGAGAGTAACGTTTGCGGCTGAAACGTGGAGGGTGCCACTTATCACTGAATCCGAAATCGACATGGTTGACGACTGCACGGTGTTTCCATCTAAGAAAACATTGTTAGATAAATCTACGTTCCCGTTTATGGTTACGCCGTTTAGCGCTAATCCCCATGTCTGTTGCATCGGAGCCAAAACTTGGTTTGACAGGTAAAGGTACGGTTGGATAAAGAAGCCCTGCTGAGCTGAAAGCGCCGTGGTTGTTGGATAACCATCATAAGATAAGCCAGTTATGTAGGCTTCGTAGGCGCCAGCATAGCTTGAAGAACTGCCTTGGATGGCGGAGACGACGCTTGCATTAAGGGGTGAGGGCAGGGTAACGTTGGCTACCCACCTGTTGAGGACAGGATCATAAGTTAAGGGTGTTAGCTGGGAGTTCGAAAATTCTGTGTAAGTTATCGACGCGTACTGATTTTGCAGTTTCTGAGGATAAATCGCCACAGTGTAGATGCCTTGGGTGACTTCCGTCCCGTTGGGGTAACAGATGTTCGCAGTAACATGCATAGTTTGTCCCATAAAGAGCGGGTTAGGCGAAAAGTTAATTTGGGGACTTATCTCAGCGCTTGAAACCCAAACTTGCCCATAAAATGAGCCCCAAAGAGTGACGCCAAGCGTTGATGTACTATAGCTTGCTACAAGCATAACTGTGTAGAGCCCACTTGAAGCGTTGGCTGGCACTTGGAGGGCACCTTGGATGTTTGAGTCTGCATATACAAGGTTTGCACTTGCAACGATGTTGCCTGAAGAGTCAAGGAGATATGCGGTTATAGTGGAGCCTGCAGCTATGTCAGTTCCGAGGGTGACTCCACTGTCATATGAGAAAAGGCTGGCTATGTTGACAGGAGCCTGAGGCGAAGAAGCGATTGTTAGGTACTGACCTGGAGCTAAGGAGCCAGGTTCAGCGCAGATTCCAGGGTACATCACTGTGGATTGAAGGGAAATGCCATTCATTATGGGTAATAACCCATAGGTGCTTCCCTGCATCATAAACGAGAGTGGCCCCGCAAGATAGGGATTGGTTAAATTGACAGCGTATATTGCGCCGTATTGGGAGTCAAATTTCGGTGTCAGCGCAACAGAGTCCGCGAGAGTGAATTGGTTGCCGATAATCGAGTATGAGTTCAAATTCATCGTGGGCGCTGTATTGTTTGGAGCGGAATTGCCATCTAAATCCGTGATGGCTAAACCAACTTCTAGTCCATTGCCTACAGTAGTGTAGGGGCTCAAAGGACTTGGGTAGTAAAATGTGGCAATATAACCTGCAAAAAGGTCTGAAACCCCCTCGCCAGATAAGCTACCAGACGAGCCAGAGACATCAACGTAGGCAACTCCCGACTGGTTTCCAAACGTTAAAACACATGTCCAAAGTTGAGTTCCGCTGCTGTATGTCAACGAGGTAGTTAGGGCGTCTCCTGAAAGCGTGACAAGTTTGGCGGTGAAGTTGCCGCTTGTAACTGTTTGGAACCCGTTGGTGATTTGCGCCATAACCAGTATTGATTGATTTGGCGTTACGTCGTAAGGCGAATAGCCAGAGGAGTCGACAAGTTGCATATTAACCGTGAGTGTGGGTTGTGTGGTTTGGGTTTTGTAGAGTGCTGCGATTTCGCCGATGTTTGGTGCTCCCCATCCTGTGGCGAGGTTATAGCCAAACGATGCGGTCCAAGGAATTGTGTAACCAAAAGTTATGGGTGTAAAAGCCTCGGTGTAGAGGCTAGGTTGGTTGCCTAAGCTGTACAGGAATGGATTAATCTGACCTAGCGGATGCCCCACAGATTGAGCAATCAAAGCGACAAAACCAGCCAGCAATTGAGCGGACGCCGAAGTGCCGCCTGTAATTAGTGTCTGCCCAGCGTCAATTATGTATATGCCGGGGTAAAGACCTGCTTGCAGGCTAAGGTCAGGTTCCATTCTGCCATTGGGGTAAGAGGGCGGAATCTGTTGGTTCTGCTGATACCAAGGTTTAGGCTCCAAAAAACTGACGCCTCCGCCGCCGCTGCCCGTGTTAACACCGTCTGGAACGTATGCACGGCTAGACCAGGCAGTTTGAATAACGGTTTCTGAGCCGTTGGGTTGGTTGTAGAGGTATGTCTGGGTTCCGCCGACACTGGTTACATACTGCGAGTCAGAGGGGTAGCAGGAGTTGCCTGCAGGTCCAGAACTGTAGCCGCTTCCTCCTGCGTCGCCAGAGGAGCAAAGAAAGGTTATGCCCTGCAGTGAACCTAGCATGAAGTATTGGTCGGGAAGCAGCATATTGAAAAAGAACCATGGACCGCCATAAAGCGAGCAATCCCATTCGTCAGCAAAGGAAAGACTCATGGAAAGAACTGAGACATCGTTAAGGGAGACGATTTGGGCAATATCTGCAGCTACGGAGAGCGCACCAGTAGTTATGTAAAGCTCCAATGCGGCTTTGGGAGCCATAGCATGCGCCATCTCCACATCGAGAGAAACCTCGGTGCTCCAGCCAAAGTATGCTCCGAGGTTGGGGTTGTTGGGAGCGATTGGAACCACACTCAAGTCAGCTGAGGGGTAACCGTAAGTGTCACAAAACATCTGGAGGTCTTCGTTGACGGTTGGAGAACCAAAGAAGTCAAGTATGCCAATGACTTGGTTTTCGCCCATATAGCCCTGGTCGTAGAGGGTTGTGGCGTTGTAAACTTGGGGCAACTCGTTTGCGGATAATCCGCCTCGGGTGTAGGTTATGTTTGCGTTTGTCACCTCGGCACTGGGAGAGCTTGTTTGCAACTGTGGTTTAGCTAAAAGCGCCGTTACATTGGATGCAATAAAACGTGCACCGTTTAACGTTGATGCACCCGTTGTCATATAGTAGGAGAAGGTGCCGTTTGTGAACATAGTCACATCTGCACCAAAATACTGCTTAACCTGCACCGCCGTCGCAGAAACAACAATCAC
>JBJKPJ010000279.1:0-14382 GCA_046706605.1 Bathyarchaeia archaeon
CCACAATCCAGTACGGCAGCAGCCACCATCTCGTCAAATCCCAAAGCGGCAAGCGGCTACAGTACACTACAACTTGACGACTCCGCGCTGCTTTTTGAAGGAAGATTATATACCCCTGTGACAAAGGAAGCTTTAACTGAACAAATCAGCAAAGAGCCCCAACACTGCGAAACCGCCTTGCACACTCTAATCCAGCAAACCGACGGCGACTACATGTTTCTGATGCTCAAAGAGGGCTGGATTGTAGCTGGACGAGACCCCATAGGAGTGCAGCCGCTCTACTTTGGAGAAAACAGCCAAATCGCCGCCTACGCCACCAACAAAAAAGCTCTCTGGCAGCTGGGAATACAAGAACCCAAATCGTTTCCGCCAGGGAACATGGGATTTGCCAACCGTGACGGCTTCAAATTCAAACTCGTCAAAACCCTGCCCTACGCTGAGCCCACCAAAATAACCCTTGATGCAGCCGCAAAAAAGCTGCTGGAACTTTTGGATTTATCCATCAAGCGTCGCGTCCACGGCTTAAATAAAGTGGCGGTGGCGTTTTCAGGGGGGCTGGATAGCAGTATCGTGGCGTTTTTAGCAAAAAAGCAGGGCGTGAAGGTTGAGTTAGTTCATGTGAGCATGGAAAACGAAACTGAAACTGAGGAAGCGATGGCGGTGGCGGAGGCGCTTAATTTGCCTATGCAGGTGCATTTGTTTAAGGATTCAGATGTGGAAAAAACCCTGTCTGCCGTGGTGGAGTTGATTGAGGAGCCTGACCCCATCAAAACCAGCATAGGTATGCCGTTTTATTGGGTAGCCCAAAAAGCCGCCGAGGAAGGTTACAAAGCGGTGCTGGCGGGTCAGGGTGCAGATGAGTTGTTTGGCGGCTACCAACGCTACGTCGCTGAATACTGCAAAGACGGCGACGAGGCGGTGCGCAAGACCATGCTTGAGGATGTAGTGAACATTTACGCGAGCAATTTGGAGCGGGATTTGAAAATCACGGGGTTTTTTGACGTGGAGTTGCGTTTGCCTTTTGCCGCTTTTGAGGTTGCAGAGTTTGCGATGTCTTTGCCTGTTGAGTGCAAGATGGAACAGAAACCTGACACGTTACGGAAGCTGGTTTTGCGAAAAGCCGCGTTGGATGCTGGTATGCCTAAACGGGCGGTGGATAAGCCAAAAAAAGCAGTCCAGTACTCCACAGGCATCAACGACGCAGTGAAGAGAACCGCGAAAAAACACCGAAAAACCGTCAACCAATACATAGGCGACCTATTTGTGCAAAACAAAATCCAACCCTAATACCCCTTTATTGTGGGGCAGCAATTCTAAACTAACACACAATGCATAAGGTTGCGTTTAGAGAAAAAGGAAAAGGAAATCAAAAATTCTGTCTGTTCTGACTAGGGTTAAGCCACAACCAGCCAGAAACCCATAGACAGTCTAATACAAAAAAGCAATTACCCACAAAGCCCATATGTTGATGATGAGTAAGGAGGTTGTTGCCTTCTTCTAATAATAGAAAAACAAACCTTTTGCCCCTTTCATATCAGGGGAGTTATGGTTTCTTCAAACAAGTGGTTTATTGCTTTTGTAAGGTATAGCTTATTACTTGCGTTGCTTTTACTTGTTTTTGGTGAATTTTATTGACTAAAACTGACGAAAATCTAAAAGCTGCTTTTGCAGGCGAATCTCAAGCAAACCGTATGTATCTTGCTTTTGCGAAAAAAGCTGACCAGGAAGGCTTTCCTCAGATTGCTAAGCTGTTCCGCGCAGCGGCAGAAGCAGAAACTGTGCATGCCCACAACCACCTAAACGTCATAGGACAGGTTAAAACAACAACAGAAAACCTTGGCACAGCGGTTTCTGGCGAAACCTACGAGTTCAAGAAAATGTATCCTGAATTTATTGAGGAAGCAAAAAAGGAAGGCAACAAAAAAGCCCAAACCAGCTTTGACTACGCCATCAAAGTTGAACAAATCCACGCTAACCTCTACCAGAAAGCAATCGATTCCATAAAAAACCAAAAAGACCTACCCAAAGCCGACATCTACGTGTGCCCCGTTTGCGGAAACACTTTTGAAGGCACCACACCTGACGTTTGCCCAATCTGTGCAACGCCAAAAGAAAAATTCATGAAAATAGCGTAAACCCAATTTACACCCATTTATTTTTATAAAAACCAGATTTTTCTGTTTTTTCTAAAAAAGGGAAAAGTTTAGGCTTTGGCTTTCTGGGCCAGTTGCACACCGAATTCGAAGCATTTCTGGAGTTCTTCTTTGGTCGGAATCCATTTGGCTTCGATTGTTTGCTCCATCACGTCAAATCCAGCGTCTTTTGCCATCTTAGTCATGTTGCGTACTGCGCCGCCTCCCCAGCCATATGAACCAAAGAACGCCCATAGTTTGCCTTTGGGTTTAAGCCCAGTTATGTAGGTGAGGAAATGACCCAGTGATGGGAACATGCCGTTGTTGAGTGTCGGTGAACCAACCGCTACAACTTTTGTATCCACGATTTCAGTTACTATGTCTGTGGGTTCTCGGTTGGGGAGTTTAAGCACTTTGTATTCTACGCCTTGACTTTTAACACCGTCCGCAATGGCGCGTGCCATTTTGTCAGTACTGCCCCACATCGTGTCAAAGACGATGAGGACTTTTTGTTTAGTAACTTTGCCAGTGCTCCAGTCCAAGTAAGCGTTGACTATTTTCATGGGATCCTTGCGCCAGATAATGCCGTGGCTTGGAGCAATCATATCTATGGGAATTTTTGCCTCCACGACTTCCTGAATTTTCTTTACGATGAGTGGCGCAAAAAGCATCAGAATGTTTGCGTAGTAGGTTACTGCTTCCTCCATCAGTATAGCTTGGTCGACTTCGTCATCGAAGCGTCCTGAACTGGCAAGGTGCTGTCCAAACGCGTCGTTGCATAGCAATATTTTGTCTTCGATAAGGTAGCTAAACATGCTGTCAGGCCAGTGCAACATTGGCGCCTCAAGGAAGGTCAAGGTCTTTTTGCCGAGGCTAATTTTGTCACCGGATTTCACAACCTCGATGCGTTCAAATTCCACGCCGTAATGTTTGATGAGTTCTTCTTTACCTCTTGCAGTAGAGAAGATTTTGGCATTTTTAGCAAGAGCAGCGACTGTTGGCAGGCTGCTTGAATGATCCATCTCCACATGGTTTATGATTATGTAGTCGATTTTGTCAAAGCTGGTTATTTCCTCGACGTGTTGGATGAGTTCATCGCAGAAGGTACATTTTACCGTGTCGACAAGCGCGGTTTTCTCGTCTTGTATGAGGTAAGCGTTGTAGCTACTTCCCCTGCTAGTTATGTACCCGTGAAAGTCTCGTACGTTCCAATCAACTACACCAACCCAGTACACGCCATCTTTTAAAATGACTTTAACCATTTTTATTTCTCCAAAACAGTTAGAAAGTTGTTAACTATAAAATTTTGGTGCTCTTATATTGGTTTCGTTCAACTCCGAAGGCAACTGTCATAGTTATATGTAGGAAAACACACAATAAAACCATAATTTACAGGGCAATTTTTGTGAGGTAAAAAAATGAGCTTACTTCCAGATGACAAAAAAGAACTCCTCAAAACCGAATTCCAACAGAAACTAATCGACCCCGTCAAGCTGGTAGTGTTCACCCAAGAAATAGAATGCCAATACTGTAGCGACACTCGAAAACTCGCCCAAGAAATAGCCCAGTTAAATGATAAAGTCACCACGGAAGTTTACGATTTTATGGCTGATGGCGATAAAGCCAAAGAGTATGGAGTCACAAAAATTCCCGCGTTAGCGGTTGTCGGCAAAAAAGACTATGGGGTTAGAATCTACGGCATCCCCTATGGTTATGAGCTGCAAACCCTCATCGAAGCCATATTTAGTGTATCAACAGGCAAAACGGATCTGTCGGAGAAAACCAAGCAAATTCTCAATGAAATCAAAATGCCTGTTCACATACAGGTGTTTGTCAGCTTAACCTGTCCGCATTGCCCAACCGCCGCAGCAATCGCACATAAACTCGCAGTAGAATCTGACCTTATCAAAGCCGACGTGATTGAAACAGGCGAGTTCCCCGACTTAGCGCAGAAATACAACGTGATGGGCGTACCTAAAGTTGTGATTAACGAGAAAATTGATTTCGTGGGCGCATTTAACGAGGACTTATTTGCTGAGCACGTCCTGTTGGGGGCATTCTAAAAAATTAAAAAAAGATAAAGAGGGCGGCTGTTAGTGTCCTCCACATCCGCAGCCGCAGCTTTTTTGGTCTTCGCCTTCATGATGATGGTGGTGGGTATGGTGCTGATCCTCTGAGATTTCTGAGTTTATGTAGAGTTCAGGTTCTTCTTCGAAGGCTTTCTTGCATCCGGGCGCGCAGAAATAGTAGTATTTGCCTTGGTAGAGTGTTTTGTACTTGGCTGTTTTCTCATCTACATCCATGCCGCAAACTAGATCTTTAGCCATAAATTTCACCTCCCAAATCATGTGTTTTGTGTTACTTAGAGTTTTGGTTTAAATCGCCTCAAAAGCGACGCATTAGTGACAACGGTAACTGAACTACTTGCCATCGCCGCCGCAGCGTAGATGGGGTTAAAGAGCACATGCAGCAGTGGGTAGAACGCGCCAGCCGCCAACGGAATTAGTGCCACGTTGTAGAAGAACGCCCAAAACAGGTTCTGACGAATCTTACGCATTGTGGCGCGGCTTAGCTGTATGGCGACCACCACATCGCGAAGGTCGTTTTTGATGAGCACAATGTCGCCTGTCTCGACAGCTATGTCTGTTCCGCTTCCCACAGCAATCCCGATGTTTGCCTTAGCTAACGCAGGAGCATCGTTAATGCCGTCACCCACCATCGCCACCACTTTGCCCTCGCCTTGGAGACGCCTTATTTCTTTGGCTTTGTCACTGGGCAAAACCTCTGCCAACACGCTGTCCACGCCTGCCTGCGTTGCGATGGCGGTTGCGGTGCGTTGGTTATCGCCAGTAATCATAATCACTTCCAGCCCCATCTGCTTAAGTTTACTTACTGCCTCAGCAGAGTGCTCTTTTAGGGTGTCTGCCACTGCAATTAACCCTGCAACTTGACCGTTGACCGCGAGAAGCATAGCGGTTTTGCCAGCTTGCTCTAGCTCTTTCATTTCTGCTTCTAAGCTGCCGATTTGAAGGCTGTTTGCTTCCATGAGTTTGCGGTTGCCCATTAGAATTGTGCTGTCATTGTAGTTTACTTCAACGCCGTAACCTGGCAATGCGTTGAAAAGTTCGGGTTCCTCAACGTTGACGCTCATCTCGGCGGCTTTCTTTAGGATAGCTGCGCCAAGGGGATGCTCCGAGTTTTTCTCTGCTACCGCCGCAAACTGTAGCAGTTGCTCTTGACTAAAGGGCGCCACAGTTTTGATGTCGGTGACTTCGGGTTCGCCTTTGGTTAGGGTTCCTGTTTTGTCAAAAACCACTGTCTTAAGCTTATGCACAGCCTCCAAGGCTTCGCCGCTTTTGATTAATATACCGTTTTCTGCGCCTTTGCCCACGCCAACCATTATTGCCGTCGGGGTTGCCAGTCCAAGCGCACAGGGGCAGGCAACTACGATGACAGCGATGAACACCGTTAAGCCAAAGATGAAGCTTTCGCCCACAAGAAAGTACCATGCCAACGCCGAAAGCATCGCAGACAGTATGATTATGGGAACAAAGTAACCTGCAACGACATCTGCCAACCGCTGCACGGGCGCTTTGGAGGTTAAGGCGTCTTCAACTAGGCGTATGATTTGGGCTAGAACTGTATCTTTGCCCACTTTGGTGGCTTGGAACTTAAGCATACCTGTCTTGTTTATGGTTGCGCCAACAACTTGATCGCCGACTTTTTTTTCAACTGGGATGCTCTCTCCCGTGATGACTTTTTCATCCACGCCTGAGTATCCCTCGATTACGGTGCCGTCAACTGGGATTTTTTCTCCTGGATGAACCACCAAAATGTCGCCGACTTGAACCTCTTCGATGGGAAGTTCGATTTCCTGATTGTTTCGGATTACTCGGGCAACTTTAGCCTGAAGACCCATAATTTTGCGGATAGCTTCCGAGGTTCGGCCTTTAGCTATGGCATCCAAAAGCTTGCCCAGCAGAATAAAAGTCATTATCATGGTCGACGTGTCAAAGAACACCGCGTTTGGCAGCATACTGGGCAGGAACGTGACGGCGGCGCTGTAAATGTAGGCAGTTGATGTGCCCATCGCGATAAGGGTGTCCATGTTGGCGGTGCGGTTCCTAAGCCCCTTATATGTGCCTACATAAAATATCCAACCTACCACAAACTGCACTGGCGTTGCGAGCAGGAACATGATGATGTTTGTTTGCTCTGTCGGCAAGGGCGAGAGCCACATTAATGAAACAATGGGAATCGTGAGGGCAACGCTTGCAACTAAGAGCAACTTTAAGTGGTTGATGTGGCGTTTACGTTCTTTGTCTTCGGCATCTTCTTGGGTTTTTGGTTCTATAACGCTGTAACCAGCATCTTGGATGACTTTTTTGATGGCGGGAAGGCTGATTTGCTCTGGGTTGTATTCCACCGTTACTTTTTCTGCTGCAAAAACGACGGTGGAGTGGTAGACACCTTGGCGGCTGTTTAGTGCTTTTTCTATGGTTTTGGCGCAGTTAACGCAGCTCATGCCGCCGATTTGGAGGCTGATTTTTTCGTGGATGACCTTGTAGCCTGCGGCGGTAATTGTTTCTTCGATGGTTTTTTGGTCTATGATTTGGGGGTTATAGTCTATGATGGCTTGTTCGGCGGCGAGGTTGACTGTGGCTTTGATTACGCCGTCTAGTTTGGAGAGAGCTTTTTCGATGGTGTGGGCACAGTTGATGCAGCTCATGCCGCCGATGTTGAGGGTGATTTTTTTGGTTTCTGTCTGGGTCATTGTATAGCTTCCTGCGCCGTTGGTTAGGTTATGGTTGTTTCACAATTATAAATATTTCTTTTAAAGATATATCTTTCCCAAGATGAGGAACAAAAAAACAAACCCCTGCAGCGCAAACCAAACACACAACCTTCAAACAGCATAGCAACTACCAATTACGAAAAATCGCAAAGCAGTTGCCACTTTACTCAATGCGTTTTATAATGTGGTACCCAAACTGCGTCTTGACAGGCGCATAAACTTGACCCTTCTCTAAAGCGAAGGCAGCTTTCTCAAATTCCTTGACCATTTTGCCTCGTGTGAATGTACCTAGGTCTCCGCCTTTTTTGCTTGAGGAGCATAGTGAGACTTGTTGGGCGATGGCGCCGAATTTTTCGCCTTTGTCGAGTCGGGCTTTGACGTTTTTGGCTTCTGTTTCTGTTTTGACTAGTATGTGGCAACAATGTACTTTGTCTGGCATAGCTGTTTAGTGGGTGTTTGGGCATATATCTTTTGCTTGGCGACAAGGGTTGTTTTTGGGTAAAAACCTGCCTTTTTGCATTTTTAGTTAAACCTTCGCCATAGCGCGTATTTTTTGGTCGGTCAAATTTACACATAAATGTAAAAATGCTTAGCCGCCAGCACCCCGCCACTTCGAAGTTCGAAGTAAAACCTAGAGATATTGTTATAACAAAAGCAGCCATAGTTTGATTCATGGAATCCGAAAAAATAATCGTGAACATAGAAGAAGAAGCAGTTCTTGACCGAGCAACAGCAGAACAACTCGCCAAAATCGTCGAATTCCTACTAAACATAGAAGACTAGTCAATTTTTCCACGTACATTTTCGTATATGGCTTTATGTAAAGGTATAGAAAAAAATAGGAACAACGAATTTCTAAAAAATGTTAGGTTAAAAAGGGAAAACTCTCTCAGCCCGTTAGCGAGAGAAATTTGGTTTACTCGATTACCTGAATGGCACCTTCAGGGCATTGTGCTTCGCATGCTCTACAAACTAAGCATTCGCTTGCGTTGGCTGGCACTGACTTGCCATCTTTTATTTCATAAACTCCAACTGGGCAAGTGTTGACACAAGTTTCGCATCCGGTGCATTTAGGATCGACAACAATTTTTACCATTTTTGTCTACCTCTGCGATATTTTCTTCAAATGCCCCTGAGTAAAATAAAAGGGTTTAGGTGAATCATCGGATTTTTTCACGTAAACGTAGCAGGATTCCATTAATTCCAGATTCCGCTTTGTCTTTTTGTTTCTGGTAGTCTCGAATGCTCTTCTTGTAGACCTCTCTGGAGATTTCACCTTTGCTTTGCCGTGCTTCCAGAGCTTTGATGTTTTCTTCTGCTTCCGCCAGATCCGCTTCTGCCAAATCCAGTTGCTTAACTATATCAGCGTAGGTGCCAGTGGAGGTTAGGAAGATTTCTTTGATTTTCTTTATGTGGCGATTTATGCCTTCCAGCCGACTTTCAACTGCCCTTCTTTGAATCTTGTATTGACGACGTGGAATCTTGCCTTTGGATGCTTTGGTATCCATAGACTTCAATTCAGCCTTCAACTGTTTCCGGTCCTCGTATGCATCGATAAAGTCCTTGATTTCGTTTGCGGAAATTTGCTGCATCATTTTCTGCTCCGAAATCTTTGCTTGTTGTACCTCTTGGGGTTTAGCAGTTTCCAGCGTGGCTAGTCGTTCAGTTTTGTCAGCATAGGTTTCTTCTTTGGGCTTTTGCTTTCGGACAAACAATACTATTATACATCCAATTGTCGCAATGATGGAAGCCCAAAGTGTGGGTCTTAATGCAACCCAAACGGGGTTGTAGTTGAAAGAGAAGTCTATGGTGTTTTGTTGGGGAGAAACGTAATCTATGTAGCTCAAGCCAGTTTTGGTTAATGTAAGTGTGTCCTGGTAGGTTTGTCGTGTTAGGGTGTAAGATGAATCAAGTGAGGAAGCTTGTGGATTAACTATGGTTGCGCCTTCGGGAGGGATCAATGTTATGCTGGCTGACTCCACGTAGTATTGGAAGTCAGGAAACAGCCTGAAATTTGACAGCACATAGTTGGAGCCTTGAAGAGTTGCTTTTGGCAAATTGTATTGCGCCGTTAATTTCACTGATTGCCCATAATCCAAAAATGTGCCAAGTGTCGAGTTAGCTAATATGAGCTTGCCATCTGGGGATACCGTCACATTGGCGGTTAACTTGCCAAATTGGTCGGTGACAACCACACCTGTTGCATCAACTGGTAGGCTGATCACAAATGAATTCATAAGCGATGTGGAGTTGTTTATGATCCTGTAGGTGTCAGAAACCTGCACATTTCCAGTTGGGTTGATGTTTATTTGGCTATTCAAGCTGCTTATGGTTGCTAACTGGAGAATGCCGTTTGGCATGTCAAAGATGGCTGTTGCTTGGGAAGAAGTGTAGGCTGGCAAATCGGTTTTTGTGTAGGAGGCTGCGTTTATGTTGCCATCTGCTTTGACCACGCTAAGGGTTGTGGGTGTGGAGGGGAATTCTAAACTGACCTGGCAGGTGCCCACAGATTGCTCCAAGGTCGGGTAAGCTGGAAAGTCAAGTGTAGAGTTGCCTTCACTTTGCTCGGTTATGAGGGTATTAGACAAAACAAAGGCAACATTAAACACGGATGGAGTGCTTCCGCCGAAGTCAACTGAAGCCCCATAAAACTCGTAGAGTTGAGTGCCATTAACAACTTGCACCCCAAGATTTACTTTGAAGTTGTGAGTGTTATCGTAAGCTAAAGCTTCCAGAACATTAGCGCTGTATTTAAGAGGTAACCCGATTACGAAGCCATCCGACACTTGCCCCGAAATGTGAACGGTATCTAAAACAACCACGTTTCCTGAGTACAGAACTTGTATTTGGTGGTCAACTCTGTCAACGCTGTATCCGCCGCTTTGAGCCATTACAACTCCAGAGGACAACGCAACAGGCATAACGACTAGTAACGCAAAAACCACAAACAGGGCAAATGCAAGAGTTCTTTTCACAGGATTCACCATTCTAGGTTTCGTTAATGTTAGGTCAACTTGTTTATTTACTTTTACCGTAAACAACACACGTATTTAAACCCAAACAACCCTTCCAACTCCAACCCAGATTCGTTACCGTTCTGGGGCAGTTTTCTTAGATCCCTTTTTATAAAGGGTTTAAGGTTGGGTTTTGTTTCAGTTGAAGTAAAGTATATTAGTTGTTTTCTGCTTTGGAAATGTTGATTTTGGTGAATATTTTATGGAGAAAATAAAATCTTTTACCCTGCCTAAACTGCCCTACGACTACAATGCACTTGCGCCCTACATTTCTGAAGAACAACTAAAACTCCACCACGACAAACATCACCAAGGATACGTAAACGGCGCCAACGCTATCTTTGAAAAAATGGACAAAGCAAAACAAGAAAACACCGCACTAGACGTTAGAACTTTAGCAAAAGAGCTATCTTTCCACATCGGCGGTCACCTTTTGCATACAAACTTTTGGGAAAGCATGGCGCCCCCAGGCAAAGGTGGCGGAGGACAACCAAGTGGCGCAGTTGCCGACATGATTAACATGGGCTTTGGAAGCTTTGAACAGTTCAAAAAACAGTTCACAGCTGCTGCAACCAGCACAGAAGGTTCAGGCTGGGCAGCTTTGGCCGTGCACCCCTGCATTGATAGGCCACTAATTATGCAGATAGAAAAACACAACATCAACGTTTTTCCTAACTTCCAAATCCTGATGGCAATAGACGTTTGGGAACATGCCTACTACGTGGACTACAAAAACAACCGCGGCAAATTCGTTGAAGCCTTCTGGAACGTTGTCAACTGGGACAAAGTCAACAAAAACCTCAGCATAGTAAAGTAAGCTTTTGCTTACCTTTTTTCTTTTAACTTGTACTGGTAATTTTTTTCAGAAAATCACTTTGAAGGTTAGGTACTCCTTTTTTGAGGTAAATAGATATGGCTGAAATTCTCTTAGCAGGATCATTTCGCATATTAATCGAGTAAACATAAACCAAGTCGACGCCAACAGGGTCACGCGTTATTTGTCCAGTCGATAGCTTTAAGGCCAACAAAATCGCTTCGTTGATCGAGCTGCCTGCCGCAATCAGTTTTATTTCGTCAAATCGGGCAAGCGCCATAAGACTTCGGGTTAAGAGTTTTTCCGTTGGAATCTCACGGCCCACACTTATTGTGCGGTCAGTCAGGTTATCCATAGTCTTTTCTTCTTCTGCAACTAGTTTTTCGTAGTCAGTTGAGTCCTTTTGGGTCAGATGAACATAGATTGCGCCTGTTTTGCCAAGTGTTTGGTCTTCAACGTTTTCGAGGCTGATTTGGCTGATGTTTATTTTTGCGATTTCACAAGATAAGTTCAGGGCTGAGCAAACCAGTAACATAGCTTCGCCTACACCGATAACGTCCACTTCGCCAGCGTCCATGATGCCTGCGATGATCTTTTCAGTTATGTCACTTATTTTCAGGGAAACATCCGATGGCCAAACAACTATTACTTTTCCACTTGATGCCCCACTCATGGCTGATGCACTAACAGTTAATGGCGCGTCTGGTAATATAACACTTTTACTAAAAAGAGCAGCGCCCTTTATGGGGGCGGGGTGATTTTGATGGCTGCGGCGGGGCACTGCATCTCGCAGGCTAAACATTGTATGCAGTCGCTTTCTCGTACGGGGTCAGATTTTTTGTTGGATAAGGGATGGCCAGGCGAATCGGCCCATTCATACAATGAAACGGGGCAGACATCGATGCAGACGCCGTCGCCAAGGCAGCTATCCCAGTCGACTGCGCTGGTTGTTCCATGGATGCCCAGTTTGGTTGGAGGTTCAACTGGTCCCCAAACTTTGTGACCATTATGTTCACCGACTACTTGACGTTTGGTTTGAAAATCAGGGTCTATTGGCAAAAAAGTTCACCATTACAAGTCAACCAAACCATAAATATTAGGTTTTCTGATATGCCGCTAAGCCACAAAGCATTTTGGGTTAAGCAACCAATACATAGGTGGTTCGTATGGCTCCATACAATCTGCCCTCGGGCATGCGGTACGCGTCGCTTTTGGAACGCAAAGAATTCTACGAAAAAGAATTCAACCTCCAAAACGTGGCAGAATGGTTCGGAAACAACCTTGCCTACACAAAGTTTGCGGTAATCATTGGCAGGCACACAAAGATTTTCGCCGAAAAATACCGCCAAGACGCCTCAACCACCATAATTATTGACGAATACGAAGACTTGGAAGATATTCGTCAGCAGGTTTTGGAGTTTTTGCCTGAGGCAGTCTACTACGACCGAGACCGATACAGCGCAGACGACAAAAAAGTGGGGCAGGAGCTGGCTTTTGACCTTGATCCAGAAAATATAATTTGCCCAATTCACGGCAGCTTAGCGGACAAGATGAAGCGCAAGCAGGGATTAAGCTTCTGCGAGGTGGAACTGGACATGATTAAGAAGGAGACAGTGGGTCTTTGGGAGTTTTTGGAGAAGGATTACTCGCATATTAGGGCAGTGTATTCGGGCAGGGGCTTTCATTTGCACATTTTAGACCAAGACGCATATATATTAAGCACCAAGCAGAGGCAAAAACTTGCCCAAAAAATCAAGCAGTTGGGTTTTCACATTGACGAGTGGGTAACCACAGGCGAGTTTCGCTTGATTCGGTTGCCTTACAGTTTAAATGGGATTGTGTCAAGAATTGCGTTTCCACTAAAAAAAGAAGAAATAGAAGATTTCGACGCCGTCCACGACAAACGGTGTCTGCCAAAGTTTCTAAAAACCGCTACTTTTTAACGGTTTTAGCTTTTTTCTCAGCTTTGCTGTAATATGCTTCTTTTTTCTTTGCTTCTTCTGCAGTCTCAGCTTTTTTAGTCATACAAAAACCTCAATTAAAAGTAACTTTGCGCTTGCATAAAAAATTTTTCGTCTTTGTCTTTTTTGGTTGAAAAGTTTATTTGACTTCAACCATTCACTCTTAATTGAAGGACTAGTTATGGAGCAGTTTGACGTTTTGGTTATTGGTTCAGGCTCAGGCATGCTGGTTGCGTCAGCAGCCGTGGAGCAGGGTTTTAAGGTAGCGTTGGTTGAACACGGAAAAATGGGCGGCACCTGCATAAACGTGGGGTGCGTTCCATCTAAGATGCTGATTTACCCTGCAGACGTCGTCGCAACCATCGGCGACGGCCAAAAACTTGGAGTCCACGCTTCGGTAAGCTCGATTGATTTTGGCACAATTATGAACAGAATGCACGCCTTAGTCGACGAGGATACAAGCCACCAGACAGCAGGAGTTCAAGCTACGCCCATGTTGACGTGGTTTAAAGAAACAGGGCACTTCGTCTCAGACTACACAATGCAAGTGGGAAACCAAACCATATCCGCCAAAATAATTTTCATAGTTTCAGGCGCGCACACCACAATACCGCCCATTCGCGGTATAGAAAGCGTTGGTTATCTGACCAGTGATTCGGTTTTGGAACTGCAGACTCAGCCAAAAAGCATAATCATCGTGGGCGGTGGCTACATCGGCGTAGAGTACGGACACTTTTTCTCAAGCCTGGGAACCAAAACCACCATAATCCAGCGCCCAAACCGCTTGGTCCCCGAGGAGGAGCCAGAAGTTTCAGACCTGCTCAAAGTCGAGTTATCTAAACATGTGGAAATCAATCTGGGCTACGAAGCAGCTGAAGTCAAACAAGAAGGCAACACAATTACGCTTGTTGCTAAAAACCGCCAAGATGGCACCCTCAAAGAGTTTACGGCAGAGAGGCTTATGATTGCTACTGGGCGAAGTTCAAACGCAGGCTCTTTGAACCTTGACAACACAGGGGTTAAACTTGACGAACGTAGTTTTGTGGCTGTGGATGATTACTTGCAGACCAGCAAGAAAAACATTTACGCTTTTGGCGATGCCATCGGCAAACAGATGTTCAAGCACGTAGCCAACTATGAGGCGGGAATTGCCTGGCACAACGCAGTCCACGACCACAAAGTCGAAGTTAACCTGTTTGCCGCGCCCCATGCAGTCTTTACGCATCCGCAGATTGCTTCTGTGGGCTTAAAAGAGGAGGAGGCAAAACAGCAGAAGTTCAAAATCTACGTGGGCAGGGCACAGTACCGTGATACGGCGATGGGGGCAGCTCTGGGTTACCCTGCGGGCTTTGTGAAGGTGATTGTGGAAGCAGAAACGGGCAGAATCTTGGGCGCCCACATCATTGGTCATGAGGCGTCGATTCTGATTCAGGAAATCGTTAACGCCATGGTTTCAGGCAAAGGCGATTTTGGTCCCATAGCGCAAGGCATGCACGTTCACCCTGCCATCTGTGAGGTGGTGCAGAACGCTTTTGGCAGCCTTCAACCCACTTGACATATAAACAGTTATATGCCCTTAACCCTCACTTTGTTTAGTGACAATTTTATGCAGTATTCCAAAGTTTCTGGACAAAAAAACAACCACAAAGTTATCCTCTACGCGTTA
>JBJKPJ010000280.1:0-2132 GCA_046706605.1 Bathyarchaeia archaeon
GTTCAAAGAAGGCAAAGACAAAATCGCATATTTTTAACTCGATTTTCTTCGTGAGTTATTTACCCAAAAGTCTTAAGGCAAGAGCCGCAAATATAAGGAATATAAGGATAACAATGAAAAAGCCAGATGTAAAGAGCAAGCTGGAAAGTCTTAAACCAATACTTAGAGAGCGTTATCAAGTGGAAACTATAGGTTTCTTTGGCTCCTACGCTAGGGGTGAGCAAAACCCAAAGAGCGATATTGATATTTTGGTTGAGTTTGTCGAGGGCAACTCGGTTGATTTATTCGATTTTATTGAGCTGGAAGATTTCTTAACGGAGCAGCTTGGCGTCAAGGTAGATTTGGCAACAAAGAAAGCGCTCAAACCATTGATTAAAGACCAAATACTCAAAGAGACGATTTATGCTTGAAGCGGACTCTTACGCTTTACTTAACGATATTCTTGAGGCAATCAAAAGAATTGAGAGCTATGTAAAGGGATGCACCTTTGAGCAGTTTGCGAAAAACACTCTGGTCATAGATGCCGTAGTGAGGAACTTTGAAATTATCGGGGAAGCAACAAAGCACATGCCTGCTGAGCTAAAGCAGCAGAATCCTTTGATCAGATGGAAAGATATGGCGGGAATGCGGGACAAGTTACCCATGAATACTTCGGAGTAGATATAGACATACTCTGGAAGACATCGGTAAACCGTTTGCCCACCTTAAAACCACAATTAGAAGAACTGCTAAAAGAAGTCGAAGGATTGAATTTATGAAGCCCAAAGCGGTGAAAGAGAACACGTGGCTGAAAAACCAGCAGAGACTTCAAGCCTCAGACGTAGCCGAGTCCTTCATCTCAGTCACCAACGTCAAACGCTACATTTACTGTCCAAGGCTAATCTACTTTGACCACGTACTAAACGTTTTACAGTGTCCTTCAAAACCACTTAAAATAAAGTTCCAGAGATAGAGACAAACTCACAACAAATGAACAGAACAGATAGCGTCTTTAGGTTATCCAAACGGTTCTAACGTGACCTCCGTTAAGTGACCATCCACGTTGCCTTTACGGCTCATCAGGCACGCCATAGTTAACTTTGGAACCACGATTCTTCCATCTTTGGTCATTCTGCTTAGAAAAGATTCGTTAGAGCCCCATACGTCTGGAATGTTGATTCGAACTGCCAGGTACTGGTCGGACTCAAGCTTAAAGCGCCACCTAACATACCTGTTGATCTGCAGTCGACCGCCACGCTGAAGCTTAGTTTTGAACGTAACCTTTTGCGTTAAGGGCAAAAAAACAAACCTCCAAAATTTGACTTAACCAGACAAATAGCGACGGCTAAAGACGCAACCAGAAAGAGCTGCAAACCCCAAACCAAAAAAGCAACAAAAAACAAACTGAACTCTGAAACCTTGGCAACCAGATGTTTTTCTTCTATCAAACAAAATCACCCAACGCTCTCATCATCCAAACCATAACTCACATGCAAAGTAACAGATCGTGTATTAAGCAAGCACAATTTAAACTTGATTTTATTTTTGCACACAGACACGGTTAGTTACTCCTCTTTATCAATGCAGTGCTAGTAGTTCACAGTGTACCTTTGCTTGGGCGCTTGAAGCAACAGATTGATTTCAAGTAGTCGAGTTAGGTCCTTTGACAAAAAGTAAGGGGCTCCATAATCTTCAGAGCAAGTGACAATTTTGTATTTTTTGAGTACATTAAGGTGGTATTTCACGGTTTTATAGTCCATTTTTAGCATTCGTGCCAGCTGATTTGTGTTTCTTGGTTTAGATTTAAGAGCTTCGAGTATTCTCAAACGGGTTGGACCGCCTCTTGTTTCTGCAATTAGCCACAAAAAAAATTGGAAAGTGGCTTGGCATGTCATTGTATAACCTTTAGTTTCTATATTTCGTCTTTGCGTTTGGTCTTTAGCACAGCACCAATAATTGCAATGATGATTCCAACGACTGCGCATGCGCCACCTGCGATTGCCAGCACTCCGTACTCAGCAACGATTATAGTGTTTGCAACAATTATTATTGTACTAGGTGACGTTGAGGAAAAAACGACATAGTAGTAATTTCCGCTGAGCCCTCTATAAAGCTCTCCCACAGCAGTTGAATTGGATGACACCGTGTATGAG
>JBJKPJ010000281.1:0-4462 GCA_046706605.1 Bathyarchaeia archaeon
CTGCGTAACATCGCGTTGGTTGTTACAGTAGCTTGGTCTTGGTGGATTTTAGAGGGAACCGCAGGCTTAATCTACACTTACTACACCAAAGAATCAACTGTCATAGGCTTGGATAACCCGAGTTTTGCCAATTTCCTTTTCACTATAATCGTGGGCATCTTAATCGGCATAGCCTCCATCTTGTTGATTTACATAATTAATAGATCCGCGCGTGGTTTCTTCAAGAAAAACGCTGAAGAAAAACCTGAAGAACTATAATTTTTTCTTACGCTTTCTGGTTGATTTAGGGGAAACTTTAATTCAACCCATCAAAGTTTAGCTATAGTGCATTTGTAAAATGCGGACAAGAACGCCACAGAAGATGAGGTTTGTTTAGTGCTTGAACGACTTTTAAGTGTTATAGGCGCCTACAAACTCTACGAGAAATGGCTTTGGCTCCAAGTTAAAGGCGGCATCAAACCCGAACACATCGCCATAATTTTGGACGGCAACCGCCGTTGGGCAAACGAAAACGAAACCCACCCCCTGCTGATAAGAGACAAATGGGGACACGGAGGCGGCGCCGACACCGTTGAGCAACTTTTAGACTGGTGCCACATGATAGACGTAAAATATGTCACTCTATACACGTTCTCAACCGAGAATTTTGCCCGCAACACCGACGAGGTGGCACAGATTATGCAGATTGCCGAGGAACGTTTTCGAAAACTGCTAAGGGATGAGCGACTGCACCGCGATAAAGTTCATGTCAAGGTGATTGGTAGATTGAATTTGTTGCCCGAGTCGCTGCAGAAAACCATAAAAGAGCTGGAAGATGCAACAGCAAGCTATGACTGTTATTTCTGGAATTTCGCATTTGCATACGGCGGAAGAGCCGAAATCGTGGACGCAGCCAAAACCATAGCGCAAAAAGTCAAAAACAACGAACTCAAAATAGAAGATATAACAGAAGGCACATTCGAAAAATACCTGTACACTGCACACATGACTAAACAGGACCCCGACATGATAATCCGCACCAGCGGCGAAGAACGCCTCAGCGGATTTTTAATCTGGCAAGCCGCATACAGCGAACTCCTGTTTCTGGACGTCTACTGGCCTGATTTTCGGTTTATCGACCTGCTAAGAGCAATCAGGGTGTTTCAGCACCGTAAACGCCGATTTGGCTCATAAAGCGCTTTTCTCTCTATGTGAGTGCAGCGATTTTTAGGAGCTACGAGACGGCAATTGGGGGCGGCTGTATTTTGAGTTGCAACGTTTTTTGCCGTCTGTTTGGTTTTGGGGTCACTATTAAGTTGCCTGAAAGGTTGTAGAGTAAAACTAAAAATCAGATTAAACAAGAAATTGTTTTGAAGAGCTTTATGCTCGTTTTTTTGCGCTTACGATGCTGATTACATCGCGATCTTTGAGCATTGCGTCTTCTCCGATTCTTCGTTTGTCTCTTGCATCTATGGCGTAGAGGAAGTTGTCGCCTAGTTCGCTGTGGATTATGTAGGCAAATAGGTGGGCGGTTGTGCCTTTGGGTACAAGGTATGCGTCGGGGAGTACGCGTCCATTGTGGTCGGTTAGGTGTTCTATGTCTTCGACGGGGTACACGGTTATCATGTCTAATAGTTTGAAGTAGGCGGTGTTTATGGCTTCTTGCACGCCTGTTGAGCCGTAGGGTTTTAGGATTTTCTCTTGGATTGCCTCAAGCCCCTTGATTTGTCCCGCTGAGAGTTTTTCGGGCGAGGTTATTTTGAAGGAAGCGTCGCCTGGTTTGTAGTCGATTAGCTGTTTTTCTGCAGCGCGTCGCAACCCCAACTCCGCTTCAGCTGAGCAGGGAATCACGATGTAGTCGAGTTTTTTCATTCGATCAACGTTGGCTTGGGCGGTGGGTAAATCAATTTTGTTGGCGGCAATCAAAACTGGCTTGGAAATGCGTCGTAGATTGTCTACGAATCGGTAAAAGTCCTCATCCGTCCAAGACGCGGGTTTGTCAAGGTTAAGGTTAGCCCTCCTAACTGCTTCGCCGACGTATTGCCTTTTGATACTCAGACCTGTCAGGCGGTCTTCAAGGTGGTGAGCAATTCCCTTTTTGTCTGCTTCGGCGGTTCGGGCAATCTTAGACCAGTCTTTTTTGAGGATGTTGACCATCCACATTGTGATTTCTCGCTCCAAAACCTGCACATCCTCCAGTGGGTCGTGTTCGCCGGGTTTGCAGCTTTTGCCTTCGCAGTCGGTGCCTCCTGAGGCGTCTACTACGTGAATTAGAGCGTCGGCGCGGCGGATTTCGTCAAGAAACTGGTTGCCTAACCCTTTGCCTTCCCATGCGCCGGGCACTATGCCTGCGATGTCAACCAGTTCAGCGGGGACCATTCTGTCTCCGCTAAGGCACAGCGAGTTTCTTGGGTTGTCTTGGACTTTGAAGTCTGGATGGACGCATTTTGTCCGCACGTAGCCTACGCCGCGGTTGGGTTTGATGGTGGTGAAGGGGTAGTTGGCGATTTCTGCCACTGCCAAGGTTGCCGCGCTAAAAAACGTGGATTTCCCTGTGTTTGGCTTCCCAACTACACCAAGTAACCGTGAGTAAGATTTTTGCATACGTTATTCCTTGCAGATATGATTCTGAGCTTGGGCTATATTTTTTGTGGATCTTTCTTGAGTGTGACGTGTTACTAAGCAATTAATAAACAAGAAATCGCATCTAGCAGTGAGCAAGAACACTGAGTTTGTTGGGAATTGAGCCAAAAAAATGGCAGGTTCTTTGTATCCACCGTTTTGTTACTGCTTACCATAGGCTGCATTGCACAGGTTCATTTTGCAAATTCCAGTCAAACAGCCCAAGAATCCACTGATTGGGTGGCAAAACCCCTGTATCTTCTTTCCCCATTTGCTGGCTCCAGTACACCTCAGGGTTACTCGCCTAGCCAAATGAAGGCAGCCTATAATTTGCCTTCCAGCGGCGGCGGGGGAACAACAATTGCCATCGTAAGTGCCTTCAACGCGCTTAATATGCTTGATATTTTCAACACGTTTTCAAACACCTTTGGGTTGCCTGATAACAGCACGGGCAATTTTTTGGTTCACAACATGGCTTCCAATATGCAGTCTGATTCTGGTTGGCAGACGGAGACTTGTCTAGATGTTGAGTGGGCACATGCTATTGCCCCAAACGCAACCATTCTTTTAGTGCAAGCTGTAGATAACGGTCTTTCCGCCCTTCTAAATGCTGTCGATTATGCCGCAAACCAATCAGGTGTGGTGGCAGTTTCCATGAGTTGGGGCAACCCAGAGTTCTCAACGGAATCTGCTTATGAAAGCCACTTCAATAAGCCTGGAATTGTTTTTTTTGCTGCGTCAGGCGATAATGATAGATCGGTTCTTTGGCCCTCTACTTCAGCAAACGTGGTCAGTGTTGGAGGAACCTCGCTTACCCTAACCACCAGTGGCTCAGTGGTTTCTGAAGTTGCATGGGCAGGCAGTGTAGGTGGAGTAAGCCGTTATGTCGCTCAACCAGCTTATCAAACCAATTATGGTTTACCCTACTCTATGCGTGCTGTTCCCGATGTTTCTTACAACGGTGACCCCGCAACAGGTGTGTCTGTTTATAATGGCACATGGTGGGTTATCGGTGGTACAAGTGCGGGTGCTCCGCAGTGGGCAGCTATCTACGCGCTTGGGCTCTCTGCAGACAACACTAATCTCTACAGTAAAGCAAAATCAAATTATTCTTTCTATTTTAGAGACATAACCTCTGGAGCAAACAATAGATACTCGGCAGGGGTAGGCTATGATTTAGTTACAGGTTTAGGCAGCCCTCTGACAAGCAATTTCGGAACCGACGTTACCGTTAACCCCACGTCAGGTCCACCGAACAGCACCATCACGCTTGATGGCGTAGGCTTTGACTCTGCCAGCGTGAATGTCTCTTACTTAAACCCTATAACCTCCACATGGGTACCCGTAATTAGCAACTACACGTTGACATCCAGCAACTTTTCCATCCCTCTGACGGTACCTGACTTGTTGCAAAACAGCACTGCAGGAGACAACCCGCCGCAGTTTGACAACATCATCTATCAGGTTGTGGACAACAACACCCGCGCCTTTAACACCACGGTGCCTTACTCGGAGATGCGGCGCGGCATAATCCAAATCGGCAACCAAACCGCCACGGGACTGTATGGCAACAGCACAAACTTAGCTTCTGATTTGTTTGTCCAAAACGGAGAATCAATTGTGCTAAGCGGCAACTGGTTTAACCCAGGCAACGGCTCAGTTTACTGGGATAACGGTATCAGCTTGAGCGATTTTTCCATTAATGACACAGGTTTTTTCAACATCACCATACAAATTCCCCAAACAACCGCGGGAATGCACCGCTTAACCATCCTTGACGGCGCCGCTTCTTTCTGCATGAACCTAACACGTCTGCCAACAGTCTCCAACGATTATGTGGGCGGATGGCACACTGCCGACT
>JBJKPJ010000282.1:0-1041 GCA_046706605.1 Bathyarchaeia archaeon
GGGCACACCCGTCGAAGGGAGCAGCCCAGCCAAAGAAACAACTGCTTTCATAGCCGACATACCTGTAGCTACAGGCAAAAAAGCTATTTTGTTCTGCACCTACCGCATTTTCGGCAATGAACGCACCATGAAAGCCATGGAAAAAGCCCTAAAAGAGAAAGGCTACGAAACCATATTGAAGGTCTCCAAAAAGGGCATGAAACCCGACAAAGAAGCAGACTTCTCAAAAGTTATATCCGAAGTTAAAGAAACACTGGCAAAACTATAGGCAAAAAACTGATTACAAAAAAGAAATAGAGAAAAAAAGTTCCCTAAAAAAGAACCTCAAACTTAGTTGCCGTCAACCAAGTGGGCTGTTCCGTCTGGACAATAGACTTTTTCGCCTTCTTTGGCGACGCCGAAACGTTTACTGCAGGGCTTCATTTGGGAGCACCCGTCGCAATCTCGCGATAACATTGTTTTTTGTTTTCCTCCTGTGATTATACATCTCGAGGCACCTGCACGCGTTGGTGGATCAGCATCCTACTGATTCGCACATGTGTATGGTACATCGGATGAAGCCACACACAAATCAAAAAGGCGCTTTTAAACATTATTGTACTGGTGAAAGATTTTTTGAACCAGCAAATTGGCTTTGCAGCGTAAGAGTCTTATGTTTAGTTGCTGTTTGCATGAGTGGATGATGAGCACTAGAGTCTGAGCTTGGCAGTGAGAAAGACTCGACGGGCGATCTGACAAGATTAAGCGGAAAACTTATCAATAAAGTAGTAATCAACAGAACAGCAAAAGCGCATCCGAATGCGGAGCTAGCCGAGGTGAAATTAAATGGTGGAAATGAAAGTTAACGCTTCAGAACTTAAAGGTGACGAAGCAAAACTAATTGAGAAACTCGCAGACTTCCTTAAAGACAAAACAGGTGGAGACGTGGCCACAGAATCAAAAACCGTAACTGTCAAAGGCGAAGGCGCAGCACTTGCAAAAAAATATATACGTGTCACCATCAAAAAATTCCTACATAAACATGAACTATCTGACCTATTC
>JBJKPJ010000283.1:0-9713 GCA_046706605.1 Bathyarchaeia archaeon
CCAGAGCATCAAATAGAAACATTGAAGCACAAATCATAACTGCAAAGCCCAACGGCGACGTAGTTTTGGTTTCCGCAAATAGCCATGAACTGATAAAGAAATACGGTTGGAAAGCTCCAACAGGTAACATCCCCGCAGCCTACTTAACTGGTCTGCTATGCGGACTTAAAGCAAAAGCTGCAGGCATAACCGACACAATCCTAGACATTGGATTGGTTTCTCCAACTAAAGGCTCCAAAATCTTCTCCGTTTTAGGCGGGGTTATTGACGCTGGCGTAGAAGTTCCATACAGTGAAGAGAAAATCGTGAAAGAACGCCTGAAGGGCGAGCACATAGCTAAATACGCCAAAAATATAGGCGCAGATAGCGAAGAGTACACAGCCAAATTCAGCCAGTACGCTGCCAAAGGTGTTGCTCCAGAGAAAATTGTTGAGCACGTATCAAAAGTTAAAGCTGACATAGTTGCTTCATTTAAAGGTGCAAATGTAGCTGAAGAGAAACCAGCTCCCAAAGCTGCACCAAAAGAAAAGCCAGCCAAAGCGTCACCTAAAGCAGCGCCGAAAGCAAAAGCGGCAAAGGCACCTGAAGAGAAAGCACCAAAGAAAGGTGGAAAGAAAGCATGAGTAGAAACGAAAGAGATAGACGAACAACTAACTTAGAGACTTGGGTTCCTAAGACCCGTTTAGGCAAGTTGGTTCAGGAAGGCAAAATCTCAAGCATCGAAGAGGTCTTCTTGAGCGGCATAAAAATCTCTGAATCCCAAATCGTGGATTCACTGATCCCTGACTTGCAAGAAGAGGTTATAAACGTTAACCTCGTACAGAAACAAACTGATGCAGGTGAAAAAAGTCGCTTCAAAGCCATCGTAGCAGTTGGAAACAAAGACGGCTACATCGGCTTAGGTGCAGGAAAAGCCAGCCAAGTCCGCAACGCCATCGAAAAAGCCGCTGTAAACGCACGCCTAAACATTATCCCGGTTAAACGGGGCTGTGGGAGCTGGGAGTGTGGTTGCGGTAAACCTCACAGTGTTCCATTCGAGGTTGAAGGCAAATGCGGCGGTGTACGCGTGGTTATAGTTCCTGGTCCAAGAGGCTTAGGTTTGGTTTCAAGCGAAGTCGCTAAAGTCATTTTAGGCTTAGCTGGCGTTAAAGACCTCTGGATGCGAAGCTACGGCTCAACAAGAACGGTGCCCTCTTATGCCAATGCAATCTTTGATGCATTAAGAAAAACATATAACTTGATTACTCAAGTGGACTGGGTGAAGTAAACATGTCACAGAAAACCGAAGTATGCAAACCTCTGGTTGTTGTAAAGATCAGAGGAACCATCAGCGCTCAACGAGAAGCCAGAGAAACCCTTAACCTGTTGCGTCTTGCACACACAAACCACGCCATTATCATCGACAGCCGAGCTGCCTACAAAGGCATGCTACAAAAAGTAAATAGCTACGTCACCTACGGCGAACCCACCAAAGAAACAGTTGCCATGATGCTGCAGAAACGAGCACGCTTAGCAGGCAACAAAAAACTAACTGACGAATACATCCAGAGTGCAGGCTACAAAACCATTGATGAACTTGCCCAGGCTATAATTGACTGCAAAGTGCAATACAGCAAACTGCCCGATGTGGAACCACGTTTTAAGTTGCATCCTCCAAGCAAGGGCTACAAGGGCAAAACCAAAAAAGGCTTCCAAGCAGGCGGCGAAGCAGGCTACCGCGGAGAAGCCATAAACGAACTCATACAACGCATGGTCTAAGCCAGCGTTTTCCATCATTTTTGTCTTGTTTAACTTTTGTTTGGTTTCGGATTTTATAGTTTTTTTTGTTAAAAATGTTTTTTCATGTCTGCTTTATAGTTAGGCTTGTTTATGTCGACGTTTGTAGGGTTTAATTCTACTCCAATGGAAGGAAAACAGAGAAAACTGTGCCTTTTGCTTGGGTGCTTTCTACTGTAATTTTTCCTTTATGTGCCTCAACTAGCCTCTTGCAGATTCCCAAGCCAATGCCCAGCCCTTTTGGTTTAGTGGTGAAAAAAGGTGACCACAGTTTTTGCAGAGTTTCTTTTGACATTCCTTGTCCAGTGTCGGCAAAATCAATCTGCAGGTAGCCTTTCAGTTTTTGACTGGTTACTTTTAGTTGTCCTCCGTTGGGCATAGCGTCGTAGGCGTTTGTTATAAGGTTGACGAAGACACGTTCTATCCTTATGTTGTCCACCGGTATTGGCGTTCTATCGGTTACCTCGTTGACTGCCTGAATATTTGCTGGAGTAGATGAAGCAGTCAAAGCTGAATCTACCAGTTTGGCAGGCGATGTTTTTGTTTTGTTTAGTTTTATTTCACCTGAAAAATCCAGCAGGTCTTTAACTATTTTTTCTGAATAATCTACGCAGTTATCAATGACCTTTAACATCCCTGAGCCCTTTTCATCTAATTTTTCTTTATAGTTCTTTTTTAAAATGTAAGTTGCACCCCTGATCCCAGCCAGTGGATTACGTAAGTCATGCGCCACCATTCTGGAAACTTCATTCATGCCTTCTAGCCGCTTATTCATTGAGTTCCTAACAGCGTTTGAAAGTACATTGAACTCTTCTGAGGATTGCATCACGCCCTTGTTTTCAGCTGCGTTTGGATCGAAAGAAATCTCATCAACTGAGTGTGCTAGCTTTCTCATTGGGCCAATGATTTCTCGGTTTAGCAAAAACAAGAAGCCAACGCCTACACAGAGAGCCAAAACAAGGGAAAAGACCAGAAAAATGTTCTTCACCCAAGTTCCTTGCTGGTTCACAGTCATATCATGGGTTACTTGCAAAATGAATGAAGGATTAGAATCAATATCATTAAACATGGTGTACGCGGATGCAATAGTTGGGCTTTCTTCTTTTACCACAATTTCCTGCTGGTTAGATGTTAAGGCATCTAAAATCGGCTTTTCAGTTTGCCCAACGTCAGACACATGGGTGACAGAAAAGTTTAACCCCATAATTTCTGTTAACTGGGTGATTTCTGTCTTGTCAAGATATCTGCCAAACACCATCCAACCCATCATTGGGCCTTTATTTAAACTTGTCAGAATCGGAGCAGATGCAATCATCATGGGTTGGTTGTTCATATAGATTAACCCGGCATTTGAATCCATAAGAGCATGGAATGTGGAGATATTTGGGTCAGATGTTAGGATTGTTTTTAATTCTTCTGTAGGAGGAATTTTTACAGCGTTGTCTAAGTCAAAGGTTTGGCAATAAATCAGGTTACTGTTGTTGTCAACTATGGCTATAAGGTTAAGGTTCAAGTTTTGAAAGGTTAAATCAACAAAGTTGTTATCCACATAGTCTTGATTTTTGTTTTGCACAAAATTGTAAGTGTCGTCCCAAAATGAGTAATCCTTCAACTGCCCTTGCAAACTTGTAAGACTGTAATTGATCATGTCTAACGCTTGGTCGATGTTGTGTTTGCCTTCGTTGGTTTCGATGTTTTTGAAGCTGGGGTCTATAACAAGAGCGGTGATGGCTTGTAGAGCGCCAAACATCAGCAGAGATATCAGCGAAATAGTGATGATTGTCTTTGTGCGTAGTTTCATATCCATTTCTCTGCTAATTAATACCTCTCTTCAGATGTACTCATTTAAATAAAAAACATGTGAATTTTAAATACTGACTGCGCTTATGGTTGTACTTTCCTCTATGTTTTATAAGCTAAACATCTTCATAAGCCTCAGTTAATCAATAACAAACAAAAAAGCCCACTCTACCGCCCAAGTCACCATGCAATCGAGACTGTTCTGTGGTTACTTTCGTTTGTGTTGTTCAGGTAATTTGTCACCTTTTATGTGCGATACATTTTATAATGTCAACAGAGAAATCCGTTAGTTAATCAGAGGGGGAAAGACCTGAGTACTAGATGGAGAAGAACCAGCAAGAGTCGGAAATGGCTAGATTTCAACGAGTTTAACCATAAACCCAAAACAACACAGAAAGCAAAACGGCAAAAAACGTTCCAAGCTAATCCGTTTCGCACTTCGAAGAGTTTTTCTAAACGCAAATTTGAGGAACAGAAACCTCTGATTGATATTTTTCAAGAAAAAAACTTCATAGTTGTGGTTGCTGAAATAGTAGGCTTTAATAAGGAAACCTTCAAAATAAATGTGAAAGACCAAAAAATTACGCTGTCGGCAAAGTCAAAAGATCGAAGATACTATAAAAGTTTAAATCTTCCGACGGTAGTGATTCCAACCGCAATGCACACAAAGTTCAAGAACGGTGTGCTTGAAGTTAGACTCAAAAAAGCAGAAACGCTAGATAAAGAAGCGAACTAAAATGCCACATAAACTAAGAAAAATCCGAAAGACAAGAGGCTCTAGAACGCAAGGTTACGGCAGAATCGGTCAGCACCGAGACGCTGGCAGCAAAGGCAACCGCAAAGTTGGACGACACAAGCATTTGTGGAGTAAAATCGTCACAACCGAACCCAACTACTTTGGAAAACACGGGTTCCATTCGCCGCAGGCTCTGCATAAAGTTGAAAAAACTATTAACCTGCATAAACTTGACCAACTCACCAGTGGAGCCGAAATTAACTTAACTGAACTTGGCTTTACTAAACTGCTTGGCGCAGGCAAAATTACAAAGCCTCTTACCATTCAAGTTGCCTCGTTCTCTAAATCTGCCCAAGAAAAAGTCAATGCGGCAGGCGGAAAAATCGTAGCTTCCCAAACCAGCGGAGAGTAAAACTGAGCTATGCCCGGAAGATTCCTCAGTCTCTTTAAACCCATCGGCAGAGTTCTGCCTGAAATTAAGAAACCTGAGCGTAAAGTAAGCTTTAACGAAAAAATCTTCTGGACAGCCCTTGTTCTAGTTATTTTCCTTGTGATGACTGAAATCCCGCTTTACGGGATCGCAAAATCAGCATCAGACCAATTTGGAGCACTACGAGTTATCTTTGCATCCAATCGCGGTACCCTCATGGAGCTAGGTATCGGTCCCATCGTCACGGCTGGCTTAATTCTGCAGTTGCTCGCAGGCTCTAACATCATCAAATGCGACATGTCAAACTCTGAAGACCGAGGACTCTTCACTTCAGCAAGCAAAGTCTTCACAATCGTCCTCACAGCAGTTCAAGCGGGCGCATACATTATAAGCGGCATGTACGGAAGCCTGTCTGGACCAACCACGATCGTCATATTCGCGCAGTTAATAGGCGCAGGCATAATTGTCATGTTGCTTGACGAACTTGTCCAGAAGGGCTGGGGATTAGGCAGCGGTATCAGTCTCTTCATCATGGCGGGCGTAGCCCAAAACGTTCTCTGGTCAACTTTCTCGCCACCAAGCGGCTTGTTAGTCGGGTCACTTTCAGCATACTTAGGCGGTCAAGAAACACTTGTGCAATGGGCAGTCGGCAGTGCATCGGGCATTTATCCATCGTTGCTCGGCTTAATTGCAACAATTGTTGTCTTCTTGGTAGTTATCTACTTGCAGGGTGTCAGAATTGAACTTCCAATGAGCTATGCAGGCTACAAAGGATTCCGAAGCAGATACCCAATCAAACTAATGTACGTTTCAAACTTGCCAGTTATATTCGCAGCAGCACTCTTTGCTAACGTTTACTTCTTTACTCAACTGCTCTGGAGCCAAATGGGGCAACCTAAACCTGGAACCAACTGGCTCTTCCAGATTATCGGAGACTACAACGTTACAACCAGCAGTAGCGGAAGCACTAACATTTCGCCAGTAGGCGGAATAGCCTACTATGTAACAGCCCCCCACAACATAATAAGCGTCATAAACCAACCTGTTCAAGCCTTTGTTTATCTTGCCATCATCACGGTGTTCTGTGCGATATTCTCATTGATTTGGCTAGAAGTTGGTGGATTGGGACCGGATAAAGTTGCCCAGCAACTAATGGATAGCGGGATGCAAATTCCAGGTTACCGACGCAGTGGAAGACCTATTCAAGCCATCCTAAAACGCTACATCCCAACTGTCACAGTGCTTGGCGGTATCCTCGTTGGGCTTATAGCTGGGCTCTCCGACTTCTTTGGAGCTTACGGCTCAGGTACCGGTATCTTGCTTGCCGTAGGCATCATCTATCAGTATTATGAACTGTTGATGCGTGAACGCGCCTCAGAAATGTTCCCAGCGTTCAGACGGGTAATAGGCGAATAGCATCCTCGCTAAACCCTTTCTTTTTCTTTTTTGTCTCATCTTGTTTTTGGTTTCAGCGTTTTTGAATTTATGAAAATTTTTCTTTGATGGAAGCGAAAATAGTTATTAGTTGGATAAAACAAGATAGGCATACGTAAGAGTGTATTGAGGTTAAGACATGTCAGTAGTTACCTCTATTCCGTTGTCAACAATAATTGTAATGGTTATCGCTGCGGGAATTGCCTTCCTAAATTCAGGGATAAACCGAGTTCTAATTAACTACTTTGTAGGCTGGGAACAGTACCGTGTTATGCAAAAGGAGATGGCGGAGTATCGCTCTGAATCCATGAAAGCTATGCGTGCAAACGATAAAAAGCAACTGGAGAAGCTCAAAAAGAAGGATTCCCAGATAAAAAACATGCAAGCAAAAATGATGAAACCGCAGCTTGTCCAATTCGGAATATCCTTTGTGTATTTAATTATGTGGTTTTTAGTTTTAACTCCAGTTTTCGGAACCACCCCGATGGCGTATATTCCAGGTATCGGAACAATAGCAAACGCCCATCATATTGTTGACGGAGTTATGTCTGCAACAGCCATCCCAAATGCGATTCCCGTGTTCTACTGGTACCCTCTAGGTTCACTATTCTTTGGGCTGCTGTCCTCACGCATAATTGGGACAATGCCCATCGAACAGGGACTAATTTAACACAAACCACGGTGAACCCACATGCCTAAAAAACCAGTCTTTCCAGAGCCTAAAAAAACTGTAATCTGTATTTCAGGCATGGCGGGAACTGGAAAAAGCACGTTGGCTAAAAAACTCGCGGAAAAATATAATTTCAGCTACTATTCTGGCGGCGACGTACTAAAGGAACAGGCAAAGCAAGAAGGCTACGACATTTCAGTTCAAGGCTGGTGGGAAAGTCCCTCAGGCTTAAAGTTCCTAAACCAAAGAGTGAACAACCCAAAATTCGACAAAGAAGTAGATGACAAACTTTTAGAGTATGCAAAGAAGGGCGGCGTTCTTTTGGACAGCTGGACAATGCCTTGGCTTTTAAAAAATGGTTTTAAGATTTGGCTAGAAGCATCTTTTAAGAAACGCGCGGCAAGGGTTGCCCAGCGAGACAAAATGAGTTTTGACGAAGCCATCACGGTGCTAAAAGAAAAAGAGGCTCGCACAAAAGCTATCTACAAAACGTTGTATGGCTTTGCTTTAGGTGACGACTTTAAGCCATTTGATTTTGTTTTGGATACGGATGATTTGTCGGCAAACGAAGTTTTTGAGGTTTTATGCAAAGTAATTGATAATGTGGTTTTTTCAAGTAAATGCAGCGGCAAATAAGTTAATTCTCTATCTTTTGCGGCGATATTTGAGCGGGCACTAGAGTCGTTGAACGTTCTGATGTCTGTTGCTGACTTCTTCATGAGCCGGGATAGCTTTCCCAGAAAATCCTAAGAGCAAAAGTGTTATAAACAAACTAGAGGCATACTGAAATTAAGGCAAATTTGAACGTCAACCAAAAAAAGTAACATTCACAAGACGCTTAATTGGATTTCTGCCTTTGGACTTGTTTTAAGTTTGGTTGGCCTGTTTTTGCCTTGGGGGCGTCAACCTTGGCATGTTCTTAGTCTTCTAAACAATGGCTATTATATCGGCGTAGAAATTTTAGTCGGCGACTTTGCTTTGATAGGCTGTTTGTGGAGTCTTGGGTTCTTTGCACGAAGCTTTAAAAGACCACTACAATCCGCAAATTTAGTGTTTGCAGGCGTGTTTGCCGTGGCGATATTTTCATTGTTTTGGATTTTTGCGCCCAACATTATTTCCTTGTTTTGGTACTTTGAATCAGGGCGTCTTGGACTTGCCAGCAGTTTTTACGGGTGGACACCAGTTTACGGAGCTTATGTAAGTCTCATGGGCCTCTGGCTGCATTAAGCGCTGTTAGCACCCGCTTTTTCAAGCGATGGAATTACCTTCCCGAAACATAATTAACAAGACAAGTTAGGACGAATATTGGGAGATGCTGGTTACATTCATGACGTAGGCTTGAAAACTTGTGTTATAGCTCATTTGTCCAGTGACCGTAACTGTGTTGCTTTGGTTGTAGCCTGTTGGAAAGTCAATTTTAAGGCTTGTTGAATTTGCGGGATAATAGAGATCGGGTTGGAAGTTGAGGAAAACAAATGAAGCAACCGAATCGTTAAGTCCAGTGGGTTCTATAAATGTCCTTGTGGTTGGCGCATGCGAGATATTAGGTGAAATGCTTGTTGCTGAAATACCTAGATGGATAGCATGTCCAGGTGCATAAGCCAAAGTACCAATTATAATGTAGGTGCCTTGCTGGGCTTCATTGCTATTCATGTAATAAAAGCCTAGTCCTGCTGCAATTGAAACCGCAAGAATTGCCACTACAACGATTACGGCGATTTTCTTATTCATCTTTCGTGTCTCCTAATGTCTGATTTTCCTCATATGGGGGTTACAAGCGCACGTAGCAATTGGCGTGCGCTAATTTATGATTCCGTTAAGCCATCTTAGTGGTCCAGTGTATGGTTGGGTTCCGACCTCAATGATAGTGCTGAGAAATGTTGAAGGCAGGTCAAGCACGTATAACCCATCTGACCCTTTTGAGGTTACACTGTAGTTAACAACCACTTGATTTGGGCTCATAATCGTCAGATTTGATTGAGTAACACTCAATCCTGAGCCAGTTTCAAGCGTGCCATTTTGTTGCAGGTTAACACTATACACGTCAGGATTCGTGAAGGGAACCCATGTTATGTTGTTGTCTGCGATTCCCGTGTATGTGACTGTGAATTCACCCATGTCGTTTGGCAAAAGAACAAATTCAATTGTTCCCGAAGTAGGATGGACGGTTGTTACAAAACCGGTCTCGTTTGAAAAAGACAACGTTGCGAAGATGCTCGGACCAGCTCCTGCGACGGCAGCAGTGCCATCTGAACTTTGAGGAGATGTATTGCTTTGCTTCTGGGGCTGGTAGCCAAATTGATAGTAAAGGATAAGGACAGTGGCGCTTGAAATAGCAAGAATTGCAATCAAAGCAAATGCAGCAGTTCTCTTGTTCATTTCCTTGCACCCACGTTACTTCCAACTTATAGCTGGCAACTATTTACGGCTAATCTTTAGAACAGCCTTCTTTTCCAACAAAAATTCATGAATTAAATTAACTGAGGCGCAAGCAAGATGAATTTTAGGGGCGCTCTTGGAGCGGTTGCAAGCAAAATATTGCTTGCTGCTCAAAACGAGCCATTGCCTAATCTGCAGCGTAACGTATCTCCCAAGGTACTTCCAGTGATCTCCATAACTTTGCTTTTACGGACAGCTAAGTCGGGTGATTAGCTAATTTCTCTCGATGCTTAAAACAGAAAACCAACACCAATCCAGAAACTAGGAACGGCAAACTGTTAATGCCGAAAATTCGGGAACCGCTAGTGTTGTTGGGGTTGGTGTAGTAGTTTGGCTGATTGTTGGTGTTCGTGTGTTGCTCCAATTGCTTGATGTTACTTAGGTAGAAGAAGAAAAATCACCAAGTAACCCTCAGGTAGCCTTTAATT
>JBJKPJ010000284.1:0-1366 GCA_046706605.1 Bathyarchaeia archaeon
TAATGACTGAGCGCCCTACTGAAAGGTACTTCGTTACGCCTGCCAAACCACTACCAACTAACCAAAATCGGTATCAATTACAAGCCACTCTGCAGTTATATCTTTTTTCTGTTAAACTTTGCATACGCTAACGTGATGCATGTAGGCGCTTTACGTAACCACAAAACAATAAAGCTAAATTCGCGTTGACAAAAGTTGGAATCGCAGGTAAAGCATATGGCAACTGAATATTTTTTGGGTTGCTCAGGTTTCTACTATAACCATTGGCAGGGCATTTTCTACCCTGAAAAACTGCCCAAAGCTAAATGGCTCCCATACTACGCAGATCACTTCAACACCTTAGAGGTCAACAATACCTTCTACCGCTATCCGACAGAGAAGCTTTTGCAAGGCTGGTACCGAAAAACCCCACCAAACTTCTGCTTCACCCTCAAAGCCAACCGAGCCATAACCCACACCAGAAAATTCCACGCCACAGAGCAGCTAACCCAGAACTTCTACAAACTAGCCCTCCAACTGCAGGAAAAACTGGCATGCGTACTTTTTCAGTTGCCGCCATTTCTGCATAAGAGCATGGATTTGTTGGAGAAAATCGCTGAGCAAATGGATGAACGGGTTGTGAATGTGTTGGAGTTTAGGCATGAAAGCTGGTGGGACAGAGAAGTCTACGCCTTTCTGAGGCGCCACGGGCTTGTTTTCTGTAGTGTATCTTCCCCTGAGCTTCCTGAAACATTAGTAAAAACTGACTTGGCAGTGTATGTTCGGTTTCATGGCAAAACCGGCTGGTATCAAGGAAGCTACTCTGAAAAAGAACTCAAAGCATATGCTGAAAACATCATGCAACAAAATCCCCCGAAGGTCTTTTGCTATTTCAACAACGACCTAAATGCATACGCAGTGAAAAACTGCTTAACCCTCAAAAAAATCTTGAATATTAGTTAGCTTGACAAAGGAAATGGAAGGGTTGTTACGCAGTTGACTGAAAGCCCATAGGCCAGTTTGGCGGTGCCTTGTTGAGCTCCTGCTTTTTGAGGTGAATTGCGGTCACGGTTGCGTTAACGTTTTTTTCTTCAACGACAAGTATGATTTGAGACGTGTGGGGTGCAAAGATGCCTCGTTTAATGTTTATACCTGAGATCGCGCTGATTGCAAGAGATGCAACACCAGGAGAGTCTTTCATGCGATCACCAATAAGCGTAACTACACCCAAGCCATAGTCGATTTTGAGGTTTTCGTCAAATCCCTTGAGTTTTTCCTCGTTCTTTTTCAGAAAATCCGAATCCAAAAACAAAAAGTCACGGATGCGCTCACCTGTTTCCATGGTTTCAGCGCCCAGATCCATAAAGTCATTTCTGGGCGCTGAAAC
>JBJKPJ010000285.1:0-3390 GCA_046706605.1 Bathyarchaeia archaeon
GTTATCGTCATGGCAGTTATTGGCGCACTGATTCTTAGGAAGAAGTAGCTTCAGCAAAATCAATTTCCCTTTCCCTTTTTTTGTGGGGATGCATTGGTAAAATGTGGGCTGAGTGGGCTCTGGTTTAATTCACGATGCTGAGCCATAGTTTCGTGAGGAGCGTTTTGCATTTCGCTCTTTCTCCTTTATTTGGTCCAGAGCCCCAGCAAACCCTAAACCCAACCTATCCCGCGCTTTAAGTATAAATAACTTTCTAAAAGCAAGGGATAATCCCAAATGCGTACTCTAACCAGTCAAATACTTGAGAATAAAGTCCCCCGTTTTAGATTACAACAGACGGTTAAAGCTAAGGAAACCGAAATTGCGTCTACGAACTAAGAAAAAGAAAGCAAAAAATCACTCAGTTCAACATGGTTATCGTCAGAATCGAGCTCAAGACTGAAACCTATACTGCTTAACGGGAGTCCTACAGCAACTATAGTCTCTACTGACATCACCTTTGAGTTACGACCGAGCAGCATTGTTGAAGGCGACATAGTTGTTTAATATATAGCAGAGGAGGGTAGTATTCTTCGCTCCTTTGTTAAAGATGTGTTTAGACGTTTTTTGCTTCCAGCCATAAATGTTCAAAATAATCGCTGCATAAATTGATCATGGCCCTGTTGTTAGACCACAAAAGAGGAGCCGGAATCGACGTGTCAACTACAGATGTAGTCAACAAGAGTTCTTTTTGATCCCACAAACTAAAAGATGTTTTGGGTCGCTCCGAAATTAATTTTAAACTAAAATTTGAGTATTTCCTTAAATCTTCCAGCGGCGCATACACATCTTTTACTTCTTTTGCTATGATAATTCTGCAGTCTACTTTCCTTTTCAACGCGTTTTCAAGGCAGTCTTCGCATTGTAAGAGAAACGCGAGCAACCTTTTTGTAAACGCCAAAAGACAGATACTTTGTTGAGCGCTTCCGAACATTTTTTCACTTTTGGCATAAGCAGCATCCCTTCCATGAATCAGAGTAAACCCGCCTCTTTCATTGTATTCATTGTTGGTGTGCTTGCTTTTTAGGGCTTGAGTGAATTTTAAAGCATTTTTTTGAAGCTGATGGGTCCTTTTTATTCTTCTTTGTAAAAGAACTGTCATGCACTCTTCTGGAGGTATTGCTTGGAAACGTACTGGGTTGGATATTATTTTCTGGACCAGTCCTGCTTCTTGGAGTTGGTTTAATGCGCGATAAACATCTGGTCTGTCAACTCCGGAAATCTTGTTTATGGTTCCGGCAGGCAGATTATCTGATTTTACGAGTGCGAGGTAGACTTTTGCCTGTGACGGGCTAAGACCTAAACTAACTAGTGTAGATATATATTCGTTATAACTACTCAAGTTGCCCCTTCTCCCAAAAACTGACCTTCGCTATAGTTTTGAACACTCTTGCATTGATTTTAAGCTTTCTTGTCGGTGGATTATGAACCCACAAATGTTCTTTTGCTATTTTTGAAAAACTAGTACTATGTACACTTGTTGTACTAAAAAAACAGGAAGTTAAAAAATGAAAACTTTTAAAAATAAAGCTATTGCGATTTTGACTGTAGCACTTCTGACACTTTCATTAGCAGCTTCAGTTGCACTTATACCCAGCACCAGTGCACATACACCGTCATGGCAGATTCCAACCTACGCCTACCTATTCGCTGCACCTGACCCTATAGGTGTGGGTCAGACAACACACGTTTACATGTGGCTTGATTGCGTTTTCGGAGCAGCCGGCGCAGCAACCTCTGGTTCAAGCGCAGCGTTGCTTTCAAATAATTACCGATTCCATAACTACCAACTTGTCATCACCGCACCTGACGGCAAAAACACTACGCAAACTTTTGATGTTGTCACAGACCCAACATCATCACAACCCTACTCCTTCACTCCTGACACAACTGGCACATACACTTTGACCTTTAATTTTCCAGGACAAGGTTACGCTCAATATCCTGACCAATACAATCCTACCTCAAACCTAGTTAACGACACTTACCTGCCAAGCAGCGCATCAATAACCGTTACTGTCCAGCAAGCACCAATTTCCACCTCCCCCGCTGCCCCGTTACCGACAAGCTACTGGCAAGACCCAATATATGGTCAAAACTACGACTGGTACACTATTTCATCTAACTGGCTTGGTTTTGGTGTAGGCCTTTCTGGCTCTGTACCTGGACCCTCAGGCTACACAAGCACAACCCTATACCACGGTGATGCCATAGGACCACTGACCTCACATATTATGTGGACAACACCGACACAATTTGGCGGAGAAGTTGGAGGAAACATGTATCCCAATGACCACTCAGTTGCTTACTTCGAAGGCTCATCATATGCACCAAGATTCCAAAATCCGATAATAATAGACGGATACCTATACTACACCCACGTCGTATCATTCACAGGCTCGCCCATTTTGGGAGGCAGCGCTACTGGACCAACAGTATGCGTTAATCTCCGCACAGGAGAGCAACTCTGGAGCAACCCCAACATTCCACAATTGTCCTTCGGATACACATACGACGTTTATGATCCTGACCAACACGGAGTTTACCCGCCAATACTAGTTGCGGAGGTAGGAAACACATGGGAACTATTCGATGGTTTCACAGGAGATGCATTATTCAACGTAACCAACGTTCCCTCAGGCTCAGTAGCTTGGGGTCCAAGCGGTGAATATCTGCAGTACATCTTCACTAACGTAGGCACACCAACCTCTCCAGACTGGTATTTGTCTCAATGGAACTCCTCTCGACTTTGGTTATACGACGTTAACCCATACACAGGCACTGGAAGCGTATCACCATCAATCTTAATTCAACCCGGCAACGCTTTCCTTGAGAGCTTTATAAGCAGTCAGATTCCTATTCCAATCACAGGCGAACAAGGAGTATATCCTAACGGAACAATGATAAACGTACCTTACGGTTCAACACTTAATGTAAACGGAAACATCGGCATCGCAGAAGGCAAAGCTATATCTACATTTAATTCGCCAACGACTTACGACTGGAACTACTCGTTATCATGGCTCAATCAACTACCAGTACCACCCGTCGTCATGACTCCCTTTGGTCCCTCTGCACCCAATCCCCTAACGGTTGGTGCGGTAGACTATGGAGATATGATGATTTGTTACACCACTCTACCCGTAGGTTTCGCAGCAGCCAACACAGGTTCATCACAGGCACCATGGACAATGTATGCAATCAACCTCAACGCATCTAAAGGCGCAATCGGCTCGTTGCTGTGGAGCAAGACCTATACCCCGCCTTCGGGAAACTTGACTATTACATTTGGTGGGGCCGACTGGCAAACACGGACCTTTGTTTTGAACTATGAGGAAACTATGCAATGGG
>JBJKPJ010000286.1:0-6113 GCA_046706605.1 Bathyarchaeia archaeon
TTTCCACTCTGGCTGATTTAGGTTTAAGCACAACTCAAGCCAAGGTTTTCTTGGCACTTGTAAAATTCAAAATCTTAAACGCTAGAGCACTAAACAAACTCTCAGGGGTTACCAGACCAGACGTTTACCGTGTACTAGGCGAACTAGAAGCAGCCGGGTTTGTAGAGAAAATAATAGCTAAACCAGAAAAATTCAAAGCAGTACCCATAAACCAATGCGTCTCAACACTTATGCAGAGAAGAACACAAAAAACCCAACAACTCCAAAACCAAGCACACCAATTAACAGAAACCCTCAAAGAAACCCCAGACCCCCACGAACCTGACGAAAAACTCGGCTTTATTCTTGTTACTGGAAGAAATGCAGTGTATACGAGAGTTGGAAAAATGCTTCAAGAAGTTCAAAGCACCGTCTGCTTTTTGGGGTTGCCGCCGCGAAGGCTGATGGCTTTGTTCACAAATTGCCTCACTGACTTGGAGAACGCACTGGACAGAAATGTAAAGTGCAGGGTAATTATGAAAAAACCTGAAAAAGCTCTACGGGAACCCTTGGCAAGTTTGGTTAAATACCCAAATTTCAGTTTAAGGTTATTTGCAGATCAGCCTAAAACTGCATTTAGCGTTTGGGACAAAAAACAAATTTTACTAGGCACCTCCCAAACTGATATAGCAACTCCGACACCGATTTTATGGTCGAACAACACAAGCATCGTCGCATTAGGTTATGAATACTTTGAAAAAAACTGGAAAACAGTTGGAAATATCAGATAGCATTATTTTTGGTTAGGGGAGGCAGGAGAAAAGTCTTTTTCCAGTAGGGCGATCCCAACTGATGAGGAGAATCCATCCCCTAACATTGGGATATCTCACAGTGGAACTGTTTAAATGTTTTTGCTTCAGCTGTGCTTTAGTTTTATTCATCCCTCTCCCATAATTTTAGTCGGTGCAGCCTCTATATTGCTGTTAAAGAAGCGACCATAAAAAAACCCAAAACCAAACAAATTTCCCTCCTTTTTTGGTAAAAAATGCATTGAAAGATTGTGGCTGAGTGGGGCTGCCACAGCGATGGAATGCTCACTTTTTTCAGGCTCTAGTTTGATTTAAAATAGATGAGTGTTTTTGCATTTTCGCTCTTTCTCCTAATTTAGTCCAGAGTCCCCGCAACCCCTTCTTTTGTTTCAAGTCTTAGGGCAGGGATTGCGTTTCTATTGAACTCGGAAAGTGTAGGTTTCCGTAAAACTAAGCGTGCTGACATTTGCGGTTACAAGTGTCCACAATTAAGACAGAAATCCATTGTCCCAAACTCCTTTTATCCTTCAAGCTCGGTTGAAGAATAAAAGATAATGTGGTTACACGTTACTATAACTAGTTGCGTAACCTGAAAATTTTCTTTTCTTTTAAGCGCTCACCTTCTTGAACGCTTTTAATGAAAGTTTATTCTGCGTAAGTTTTGAAAGTTCATAACGCTTAACAATCCCCCGCTAAAATGATATAATAACCTTATTCAGGCGAACACTGTGAATGGAAAACAGAAATGCAACTCTCAATCCCAGCAAAATACGGATGCATCAGGTCCTAAAGTTGAAATACCCCCGGATTATTCACTCAACCGAATAGAAAAAGCTCTAAAGAAAAGCAGAGAAAAATATCATTCATTGTTTGCCAACATGCTAGAAGGCGTGGCTTATTGCCGCATCATCCTTGATGACCAAGGAAAACCAGTTGACTTTGTCTATTTGGAAGTAAATGATGCATTTGAGACCTTAACTGGGCTAAAGAAGACGCTTGTAACTGGAAAAAAGGTAAGTAAGGCAATCCCTGGAATCACCAAAGCACACCCCGAACTTTTTGAAATCTACGGAGAAGTAGCTCTGTCTGGCGGAGAGAGAAGATTCGAGTTGTACTTTAAGCCTCTTGCAATGTGGCTCTATATATCAGTGTATAGTCCAAAAAAAGGATATTTCGTTGCCATATTTGACAATATAACACAGCGAAAGAAAAATGAAATCGCTCTCGCGCAATCTGAAGAAAAATATCGAATGCTATTTGAAGGAGCCACCGATGCGATTCTCGTGGCGGACGCAGAGACAGGGACCATAATTGAATGCAACCCAGCAACGCTTAAAATGTTTGGCAAGACTCGCGCTGAACTTATTGGTCAACATCAATCAAGTTTGCATCCAAAAAAGATTGGCGAGAACGGTTTTACCGATATTTTCAAAGAACACCTCAAAGGCCCGACAAGAATTCTGGAAACTCAAATCATAACAAAGACTGGCGAAGTTAGAGATGTGGCGATTTTGCCTGGTGTCTTTGAATTTGATGGAAGAAAATTTATTCAGGGTACATTTAGGGATATTACTGAGCGCAAAAAAGCTGCAGAACATGTTAAGAACCTGAAAGAGTTTGATGAACGAATCATTGACTCCCTTGGCGAAGCTCTACTAATAATTGACCCTGAAGATTATACGATTCTAAATGCAAACAAAACCGCGTGCGATCAATTAAAATTTGAACGAGAAAAATTGATTGGAAGAACCTGTTATGAGGCAACCCATGCACTTCAAACTCCTTGCATGTCGCCTGATCATGTTTGTCCAATCCGCGAAATGCTAAAAACGGGAATGCCCGCAACAGCGGAACACATCCACTTCGACATAGACCACCATGAAGTGTTTGTTGAAATATCTGTCTCGCCTGTTAGGAATATTGAAGGAAAAACAGTTGTAATTCATATAGCAAAAGATGTCACTAAAAAGAAAACGATGGAAAATGAACTGCAGGTAAGTGAGGAAAAATTCCGAGCAATCAGCAACTCAGTAAGAGATGCCATAATCTTAGTTGACAATGAGGCAAGGATTCAGTATTGGAATCCAGCTGCGGAAAAAACTTTTGGATATTTTCGGGAAGATGCTTTGGGCAAAGAAGTGCATAAGCTAATTGTTCCGTATACTATGTGTGCTGATGGGAAAGCCCGAATTAAGGCTGGTTTCAAAGAATTTAGCCAAACCGGCAAAGGCGCATTTGTAGGTGAAAATGTCGAGCTTATCGGAAGAAGGAGCGATGGGCTTGAGTTTCCCGTTAAGCTTTCGTTGTCTCCTATTAAGTTGGGTGGAAAGTGGTATGCTGTCGGAGTTGCTAAGGACATCACAGAACGAAAAAAGGCAGAACAAATAGCAAAAGAGTACGCTCAAAGACTCGAAAAGGCAGTGGCAGCTCGAACAAATGAATTGCAGGCTGCTCAGAAAAGTTTGTTGAAGTTAGAACGTCTGGCTGCTATCGGTGAACTTGCTGGTATGGTTGGACATGACCTTCGCAACCCTTTGAGTGGAATAAAGAATGCTGCTTTCTATCTAGAAAAGAAGAGTGACATGTTAACTGATCAATCAAAGGCAATGCTGAAAACGATCGAAAAATGCGTTGAGCATTCGAACAAAATAATCAACGACCTCCAAGATTACTCCAGAGAAATGCATTTAGAGCTAGAGGATCGTTCGCCAAAAAGTCTGTTGCTAAATGCTTTGGAGCTGGTTCAGATTCCGGAAAAGATTAAGCTTCATAACGATCTTGGTGACGAGCCCTTGCTGGAAGTTGATCCTGAAAAGATTGAGCGGGTTTTCATAAATTTGATAAAGAACGCGGTTGATGCGATGCCAGATGGCGGTGAAATCACTGTTAAGGGCAAGGAAACGGATGGGGGGATTGAAATTTCGATTTCTGATACTGGTACAGGAATTGCCGATCAAGTTCTGCCTAAGCTTTTCTCACCACTATCTACCACAAAGGCGCAGGGTATGGGTTTTGGGTTAGCTATATGCAAACGCGTAGTTGAGGCTCATGGGGGAAAAATAGAAGTTAAAACCGCCCAAGGGGTAGGCACTACCTTCACGATCATTCTGCCCATTGAGGTAAAGAAAAATGTCGGAGTTGAAAGTGCTTGGATAAAAACGCCAAAATCCTTGTTGTTGACGACGACCCAACCCTAATCAAGTACAATCAAAGCTACCCTTGAAGACGAAGGATACACTGTTGATATCGCGTATAGTGGACGGGAAGCAATCTGAAAGACACCGCAGACTGCCTATAATGTGGCGTTTTTGGATAATCGTTTGCCTGATATAAATGGACCCAACCCTTAAAATGTAAAGTATTAAGCTGAATACTCAAAAGGGTAACTAAAAGCGTCTTAATCTAATAGAAAATAAGGGCAGAGTGAAGTGGAAAGCTTTGAGCACGCACGGAAAAGCAAAAATGTTTTTGTAAAAATCAATGCTTAGTTTGTGGTTTCGTCTTGTTATCGCATTATTTTATATTTGAATTAAGCTGAGAAGAAAGCAGGACACAAAGCCAACGGTGGTTGAGCAGGTTCGGCGGTTAACACAAAATAAGGCTCCCCCTTGCTCTCTCTATACTCTCCTCGTTTTTTCCTTATCTGTGTTAGCGCATGGCTAAATCTACCCAACTAACATTTTTCTCCCCCTCTCTCGGGATAGTTTAGTGCCAGTATTGCGATGCCTGGGGATGTTTTGTGGTTAGTATTCAATTACCACAAGACTTGCAAATATCTCGTAGAATTGACTTAGGCAGCTGTTGCTGCAGATTCAAATTTCTTGTTTAAGGATAAAAGGGACTTTGGTGAAGCGTTTACTACCGATTCAGACCTTGACAATGTTTGATTGAGCGGTCTGTCTTGTTTATTTGGTGGCTACGATTGTAAAATGTTCAATATATTGCCGTCTGGGTCATTGATGCTGAAGAATCTGCCTCCAGGCGGGTAAGGCATGATTTCGCTGCTTGGCTTAACTCCTTTCGATTTAATCTTCTCGTATGCTGCTTCTACGTCCATTGTTGAAAGAATCATGTTTTGCGGGTTTTTGGGTTTGTCATCACCTTTGATGAAGTCAAGAACTAGGAACGTGCCGCCGCCAGGTGGAACTACGTATACTCCGCGGTTCCCATCTCCCCACATGGAGTCTTTAGTTGCTTTGAAGCCCAGTACATCGGTATAGAACGCTTTAGCTTTATCCATATCTCGGACGACCAGATGAAACAGCGTGAGTTTATCTACAATTTCCATTAAAATTCACCTCCAATTTAATCTTAAGATAAGAATTCATTTGAAAATCTTGTTTCCATTATTGTTGTTGCTCACTTCGGTGTGTTCAGTTCTGCGGCTTCGAGGATGAGCGCTTTTAATGCGGATTCATTTATTTTGTCACTTTCGTGGAAGTCGATGGCGCGAACTTTCTTACTGTCTAGACGCGTATTAAAGAGCTTTTCGGGGTCCTTCATCTGAGCACCTTTAGGGAACGTCAACCGCACGGCGTTCTTTAGAATGTTAGCTATACAGATTGTTCCATTATGAGACCAGACGGGAACTCCGACTGGGTTGGATGGTTTTTTCCACTTCACTTCTTCAACTATGGCGGGGTCGGCTTTCTTAATTAAAGCGCGCAGATTTGATAATGTCTTGCCACGCCAGTCGCTCTGCCCCTTGATTATGTCGTCTATCATTTGAGACGGGGTTTGTTGCCGCAAAATAATTCATCCTCAGAACTAACCGCTGTCTTGAACTAAAAAGTTTGTGACTGTGACCAAACTGTTACAAGAGTTATGGTTGGTGGAGGACAGAGATTCAAAGAGGATGTCCGTTTTGACATTGTCCCACGATCGCCGGAAGTAAACGTCCGGTAACAATCGCAGTCATAACTACATAACTGCCTGGTTGAGGCGTCTAGCTACATTCTTTTAGTGGTCACTCAAGACATGGTATATATCCCAAAAAAGGTAAACTTTTGTTTGCGACAGCATTGCAAGAATTTTGATCAGTTTAGTGGTCTTTACTTTATCAGCGCTTCGTACAAATGTTATGTAGTCGGATGTTTTTCCATATGGGTTGTGTTTGCTGCTTGCTGCTTCTTTTTTGAAGCGTGGATGTTTGTTTGATATGAAGGCGGTTTTTAGTTCCCTTGTTTGCTCCTCAGTTAGGTTTTCGAGTTTTGATTCTACATAATTCTGGCTGCCAAGAAGCTGCAAGTCAAATCCAAGATGCTTTAAGGTGTGGGTCAGTTTCTTGATGCCTTCAACTGATTGTTGCTCGGCAATCTTTTTCAT
>JBJKPJ010000287.1:0-6573 GCA_046706605.1 Bathyarchaeia archaeon
TGAGTTTGTTTCGTATGTGTTTCGGTAGAAGGGAAGCTTTGCTCTTAGGTCATTTAGAGTAGATTTGATTTTTGGTATGTCGCTTTCTTTTAAGTCGCGTCTCACACCGCCGATTGCCATAAGCGATGAATAGACGCGGTTTCCGCTGGTTAATTCGATTAGATCCATAATGGGTTCGCGGTCTCGCCAGAAATACTGGAAAATGGTTTCAAAGCCTATTTCTAAGCAGGCGTGTCCCAATGTCAAAAGGTGGCTATGCAACCTGTTTAGTTCTAACGCGATGACTCGTAAATATTTCGCTCGGGGAGGCACCTCAGTTTTTAGAATTTTTTCAATTGTTCCAACATAGGTATCTGCGTGAATTGCGTTGCAAATGCCACAGACCCTTTCAACCAGATAAATGTCTTGCAGGTAACTGCGGGATTCTGCGGCTTTCTCTATGCCCCGGTGGACGTAACCAATGCGGGGTTCAACTTTGGTCACAATCTCGCCTTCAACTGACACAGCGAATTTCTCAGGCTCCAGCAATGCTGGATGCTGAGGACCAATGATTATTTTTACAACTTTGCCGCTTTCGGGTTTTTGTTCAGGTTTCTCAGGAAGAAGTTGAACTGCGCTTGCATTGACATCCTTGCGAAGAGGATATACTCCTTCTGGCCAAACTTCAGGTAAAACAAAGTGCCCTGTAAGGGTATTTCCTTCAAAATTAATGCCGAACAAGTCGGTGACTTCTAATTCATGGAAAGTTGCACCGGGGATAATGTCAACTATGCTTTTAACTATTGGGTTTTCTTTTGGGACCTCGACTCGCACAGTTATGAAGGCGTTAGAGGTTCGAAGGTGATAGAGGACTCCGAGGTTTTGTCCAAGGTCAAGTCCAGTTGCAGCGGTGATAGCGGTTTTTTCGTCAGCGTCAACCATGGCTTTGATTATGTCGCGGTGGGTGCCGTTATTTGCAACAACAGCGGCGGTTCCGAGTTGACCAAGCTGGATTTGGGATTTGTCTTTAACAGCGGATTCAATGACGCTGATAATGTCTACGTTACTGGGCACTTGTTTTTGCCTCCATTACAGGGGTAACTGGCTGCTGCGTAATCGCCGGTGCGGGTTTTGGTTCTTCTTTTGCCTTTTTTATTTTTGGCGGGTTTAAAGCATTCAGAAGCTTAACTACCCCATCCAAAAGGGCTTCTGGACGTGGCGGACAGCCGGGTATGTAAGCTGTGACTGGAATAACTTTGTCTACGCCACCTAACACGTTGTAGCATCCTTGAAAAACGCCGCCGCTGCAAGCACATGCACCGATGGCGACAACAAATTTAGGTTCAGGCATTTGCTCGTAGATTCGTTTTAGCCGTTCTGCGCATTGTTTTGTGACGCTACCTGTTACAAGTAAAACGTCTGCGTGCCGAGGTGATGGTTCAAGTTTTACTCCAAAGCGTTCCACATCATATTTTGGGGTAAGTAACGCGACGATTTCTATGTCGCAACCGTTACAGGCACCTGAGTTAAAATGAATAACCCACGGTGATTTAACTCGTGCCCATGTTATTGCATCTGTCACTGTTTTTTGCCTCCACCTAAAAACGAATTAAATGTTGCCATTTCAGCAGCATTAAATCGAGTACAACTCATTTTATTTATAGCTCTTGCTTCTCCCATAATACTCCGAGCCATTTTCCAGTAGAAAACTCTTTACTCAGATTTAAATATTAACAACTAAAACATAGCAATCCCACGTTCATTTTAGCATGTTCGCCTAAACTCTTCTATGGTAGTTTATACGAGGGAAAAGAAAAGGTTTTATGGAATTACGAAGGGCAACTGATGAGCTATCGGCTGTATCAGGTGCAACACGATGTCAGGGAACAACCCTAAGATGAATATGGCAGCTACTAGAATGAAGACAGGGATGAGTATGCGTTTGTTTTCTTTTACAGCGGTTTCGACTTTAGGTTGTTTGCCATACATGACGTTCATTAAGCGGAAGATGTAGGCGGTCTGTAGCACACTGGTTAAAACTCCGATGACGGCAAGCCATGCGAGCTGTGAGCTGATGGCGGCGGTGAACACAAGGTATTTTGCCATGAAGCCTCCCAAAGGTGGAACGCCAGCGAAGGATAAGCCTGCCATTATGAGGGCTAAGCTTGACCAAGGCATCTTTTTGCCCAAACCTTGAAAGTCTTCAAGGGTTTTGAAGCCGTGCTGGTTCATGATGCCCACAGCCATGAAGGCAAGTGCGGTGGTTAAACCGCCGATAAGGAAGAAATAGAGGTTGCCAGCGATACCCAGCGAAGATACAGCGGTGATGGCGACCAAGTTGTAGCCAACATCGGCGACACAGATGTATGCAATTAAGCGTTTGATGTCATTTTGAATTAAGGCGAATATATTTCCGACAATCATTGTTAAAGCTGCCAGCGCCGCTAGCATAAGCGTCCAGTCTAATGCGCCGCCCACTGATGGCGGAAGGATAATGAAGAGCAATATTCGGATGAGAATGTAGTAGCTGCCTTGATCAACCAGAGCACTGAGAAATGCGGCTGAAGGTGCTGGTGCAGCGGTGTAGGCGTCGGGGAGCCAGAAGTGGAAGGGCACGATGGCTGCTTCAATGGCGTAGCCTGCGGCGATGAATATGAATGCTACTAAAAGCAGGTTCATGTTGGATGGGGTTAAGCTGCCAATTGCGTCGCGTATAGCTATGTAGTTGAGGGTACCTGTTATTCCGTAGACGATAGATAAGCCGAAGAGCACGAAAGTTGAAGCAATGATAACCATGACCAGATACTTGAGGGTAGCGTTTAGGCTGAAGGCGTTTTTGCGGTACAGCATCAAGAACGCGGCGCCTGCGGTTACAGCTTCCCAAAAGATAAAGAACGTCAAGAGGTCGCCTGCCAACACTGCGCCGACTAATGTGCCCGTGAGCAAGAGGATTATTGCAAAGTAGCGGTCAGAGGGACGCTCATTGCTGTCGACAAAGAACACCGTGTATATCATGATGACGGCGCTGATTGCAACTATGATGATGGTCATGTAGATTGATATGGCATCAACGAGAAACGAACTGGTTATTGCGCTGGATGTGGTTCCGTCAATGTTTAAGTTGAGGGGTGCAGGGTTAGCGGTCGTATAATAGCTCAAGTATAGATTGGCTACGGCTAAACCAGTGATGGCAAAAACCACAATAAACCACGCTAGTGTCAACGCAGTTTTGTGGTTGCCGCTTCGGCGGATTATTTTAAAGATAGGGATAGTTAAGAGCGATGCGAGTACCAGAGTGATTATGGGTAAGAGGATGTCTAAGATTTGTACCATGCTGTTTCACCTAACCGAATGTCACCGTTTGTATTAGATTCATAAAGAACGTGGGGTAAATGCCGATGAAGACGACCAAGACAACCAAGATTGCCAAGGACACTTTCATGTAAATTGGTACATCAATGATTTTATGAGGTTCACTTGCGCCTTCCACAGGAACTTCAATTATGCCTTGTTCCGCTTTGGATTGCCCCAAGAACACCTTGCTGATAAACCGTAAGGCGTACGCCAGCGAGAACACTGTGGCGATTAGCATCAATGCGGTGGGGATAACATAGAAACTGCCTATGCCACCTGTTAATCCGATGATTTGGAAGGCACCAACGAAGATGAAGAACTCGCTGATAAAGCAGGCCAATGGCGGCGCACCAGCAATGCTTAATGCGGCGATGGCACCTGAAACCGCGGAGAAGGGCATTTTGCCTGCTAAGCCACCCATCTTGCGGAGGTCACGTTCTTCAGTTTGGTGCATGACTCCGCCTGCGGTGAGGAAGAAAAGCCCTTTGCTTGCGGCGTGCGTGATTAAATGAAGCACGGTTCCTACGATGGCGATGGCTGAGGCGTCAGCAAGAAGCACAGGGTTGCCAGTAGCTAAGGCAACGGGGAAAAGGGAGAGCCCGAACATAATGTAACCCATGTGAGCGATGCTTGAGTATGCAATGACACGTTTTATGTCGTTTGCAACCAATGCAAGCAGCGAACCAAAAAACGCTGTGATGACTCCAACTATTGATAGGCCATAGAGGAAATCTGTTCCGAAAGCTTGACCAACCGCTGGGAACACGACACCAAATGATAAACGCAGAATTGCGTAAGCACCCGCGCTGATGATGACTCCGCTAAGAAGCGCCGACATTGGGGCTGGAGCTTCAGAGTGGGCGTCAGGGAGCCACATGTGAACGGGGAACACAGCCATTTTTACAGCAAACCCACCTGTGAGAGCAAGCAGAACCCATTTAGCTGCGTCGGGTGCTGCAGTGGTGATTAGTTGGTGTTGTGCTACGAACATATCTGTGCTGCCAGTTAACCAGTAAAGCGCTCCGATACCTAAAAGCACAAACACAGCACCTGCGTGGGTGAATATGAAGAGTTTAAAGGCTGATTTGTAGCTGTTGCGGTAGCCCCATTCGCCGACGATAAAGTACGCGGGGACCAGCATGAGTTCCCAGCAGAAGTAGAACAGTATCATGTTGCTGGTTAAGAAAACACCAACCAAACCCACGGATAGCATACAGAGGAGCGCATAGTAGGCGGGTAAGTTCTTTTTGCCTGCCATGTAGTTGATAGAGAAAAGGGCGGCTACGAATATGAGCACAAGAGTGATGAGTGCCATAGATGCGCTTATGCCGTCAAGGTACAGCGTGAACTGGGTGTTAATAATGGTGGGTATCCATGTGTAAGATTCTGTGTAGCTGCCCGCGGAGAGAATTGTTGGAACAGCGGAGAGCACCAATGCAATGTCTGCCAACGCGAGAAGTGCAACATAGATTGCTGCTGCTTTGAGTGATTTTCTCCCAGTTATGTATACGAGGGGGATGCTAATGGAAGTAATAGCAAAGACTGTGAGTAACAGAGGTAACGTCATTTTTTTACACCAATCCTACAGTTAATACAATTACAACTACGATTATGATGAAGCCAAGCACTGCCGCAGCCACATAGTTCCTAAACGAGTCTGATGGTCCCTTCTTGAGAGTAGAAACATGCCCCGGGTCAGCGGCATGACTGATTTGGGCGCCAGCGTTGTCGGGGATTCGGTTGAAGACGCTGTTTTCGAAGCGGGTTAAGCCTTCGGAAGCGATGTTTATGCCTCTTGTTATGGCACCGTAGATGTCGTCAAAGAAGTAGGCGTGTCTAAGCAGGGATGAGAGCGGGTTTTTGGATGCTGCGATGTTTCGGATTGCGTGGAAGTTCTTGAAGTATGTGTAGTACGCTAACAGGAATGTGGGAACCAGTAGCGAAAGGAATATTGGGGTTTCAAGATTTGTGAAGGCGCCAAGCAAACTTTCTTCCAGCGGAAAATGCATGAAAGTGGCGATTAACGGTTGAGAGATACCCCAAACGACACATAATCCTGCGAGAACCGCGGCGGGTCCTAACATGACTTTGGGGGCTTCATGTACATGCTGTTTTAGTAAGTGCTCGGATTCTTTGCCAAAAAACACTAAGCTGAGCATGCGCACGCAGTAAGCAAATGTGAGGGCAGCAGAAATGTAGAGTATTGCTGTCTGTGCAAGACTAACCATGCCGCCTATGTTGGTTACGCTGGTGATGATTAAGCCTTTGCTGAAGAAGGCGGCAAAAGGCGGCAAGCCGCTAGTCGTTAGTATCATAATGACCATCAATATGAAGGTGGTTGGCATGGCTTTTCGTAAGCCACCCATTAACCGCATGTCACGGGTTCCGATGGCGTGGATGATGCCTCCTGCCAAAAGGAATCCGAGACCTTCGAAGAAGGCGTGACTGACCATGTGGAATAAGCTGGCAAACCAGCCTACAGATGCAGCGCCCGCAACGGCTGCGCCAAGCCCCGACATCATAAAACCAATCTGGCTGACGGTAGAGTAAGCAAGGACGCCTTTGATGTCGGTAGTGTTCAACGCTAAAGATGCGCCTACAAATGCAGTCAATACACCTATCCATGTTACAACGGGGAACCAGTAGGGCGTTAACGCGGTGATTATGGCTGGTGCCACAGTGAATATGAGGATAAATCTGGCGAGAAGATAGATACCTGCCTTGACCATAGTGGCAGCGTGTAAGAGGGCGCTAACAGAGGTGGGCGCTTCCATGGCGCTATATAGCCAAGTAAACAAGGGAAGTTGAGCAGATTTTGCGACGGCGCCGCCTAAAACCAGAAATGCTACGGCAACCATGTAATTCATGTTGTAGCCTCCTGCCTCTATGCCTGCGATTACACCGCGGAAGCTAAAGGTGTTAAACATCAAGAACAACAGGGCTATGGCAGCGAGCAGTGCGATGTCACCGATGCGGGTCATGATGAAAACTTTGACACCTGCTCCGATGGATTCAGGTTTTTTGTACCAGAACGCGACTAATGCATAACTGCATAAACCGACCATTTCCCAGAAAATGAACATCTGGAGCATGTTGTCGGCGAGAACCAAGCCAATCATTGAGCCGATGAAAAGTAATATAAGGTAGTAGTATCGGGATAAGCCGTCTTCGCCTTTCATGTAACCAATTGAGTAGACGGCGATAATTAACGCAAAAAAGCCAATAAGAACAGTAAACAAG
>JBJKPJ010000288.1:0-2853 GCA_046706605.1 Bathyarchaeia archaeon
GCCAAACGCCTCTTCAAGGAAAGACAAACCAAAACGGTAGGCGCTTGGAATATTATGCTCCATTGCAATTCCTAATGTTAACTCCTCAGTCACGAATGGAATCCCTTCGACTTTTCCTCCTCCACCCCCCCCTTCCATTCTTTTATCATTGTTTAATGTTAACTTTGCTTTTTCCAGAGTAGATTTTGTGGGCATAAACCCATTCCCGGCGAAGCCTGTATCAACAAAAAACAACATTGGTTCGCTGCGGTTAACTGTTCCCCAAGTTACAACAAAGTGGTCGCCAGCCATCCAAAACGGAAAACCTTCACCAAATATTTCTGCTGAATCTTGTTCACCTTGGTTTGAGTTATGTTTGGTTTTTTGTCTCAAAGTAAGCTGACCTTTCGGATAATCTAATGTAGAAATGAAGTGGTAAAGAAGAACCGTTCCGATAATTCCATCGATCTGTGTTCCTCCAAACACAGGCTCAAATCGGCGCATATCCATTATGTTAATGGGCAGATTATTCACTTTGAAATCCCCTAGAATTAAGGAGTCTACTCTGCCATGCTGATAACTTGCGTTTCCCCCTGCAAATGGTGCTTTCTCCAAGCCAAATCGCATTGCTCCAATTTCTTCAGCAAATTTGTCATCTAGAAAAATTTCAGCGGCTCCAGTGTCGATGAAAAAGTTAACAGCTTTGCCACCATTAACTATGACCTGAACCACCGGTAAAGGATCAGTCATAACAAACTTTAAGGACGTAACTGCAGCTTTTGCTTCAATCATATAGGGCAAGGCATCAGTGAAACTTGCTAATTTATCAGCCATTGCCTCTCTTCCAATAGAACGAAATAGAGGCGCGGCTTTTTGAAAGTCGTCGCGGCGATAGTGAACTTCTGCAAGAAGCGACTTAACAGATGCGTTCTCAGGGGTGAATTTAATTGCTTGAGTCGGCCACTCTTGAGCTTCATCTAAACGGTTTGCAAGCAGCGCCAGATAACCTAAACGTGGGAGAACTAAAGGTTTTGTATCATTTTCTTGAACTGTGTTAAGGTAGAGTTCTTCTGCCTCTGCAAATTTGCCGCGTCTAAACAGGATAGCAGCTTCTCCATAGGTTCTCTTTATTTCAGAGTCTTTGTCTAACATTTTGAACGCCCGCTGTCAAGGAGAAAAACCATATTTTATTCTTAAACTTTCGCTTAAAGCCTTTACAAAGCGATAATTATCAGATGATTTTCAGCGCTAAATAAGAATTACTACCCTTACCTTTTGTTGTGAAAATGGAAGTAAACATCTTTCTTGGCTAAGTCTTACAATCCTTCTTGGTGTTTTCTTCAAAAGCAGGGGTCCGGTGATTGGCGTTCCATTGGTTTTGCTGTTCCTCCAGAGGATCGTTCCCATGATATTTGGATCTTCAAACGCCACAATTATCCAGATGTTGCCAGAAAGATTGCCAGAATATGCGACCAATATGCTTCAAGGAAATTCGTTGCCCTCAGCGACCCCAATAGTTGCTGTTGCAGCTGCTTCAGTTGCTTTCATTCTCCTCGCAATTTGGAGATTTAAAAGAGAGGAGTTCATAGGCAACTAGCCTCTTCTTTTTTTTGAATTAAATTCAGATTTTCTCGAGTGAAATCCAAACGTGAATTTAAGCTAACATCCGTTAGCTTTATTAATCCGTCTTAGGTTAACATAACTAAGCTAACAGTTGTTAGCTTAAGTGACGTGTCATGACTGAAAGAAGAACAACAGGCAGACCAAAAAAAATCCCCAACCAAAAAAGCACATCCCAAAGGATATTCGAAAAAGCAATCAACCTCTTTTCCCAAAGAGGCTATGACGCTGTCTCGATAAGAGACATTGCGAGAGCAGTAGGGATTAAAGAAAGTTCCATATACAAACACTATACAAGCAAAGACCAAATTCTACAAAAAATTGTCCAATACCCTCTAGCAAAAATATACACCATTGCGACAAGGAATGAGACAACGGAACAGCTAATTGCCAAAATGGGCGCGCTAGGTTTTCTAAATGAATGCGGCACAGTATTCACAGGCTGGCTAAGTGACCCCACCACAGTTAAGATCCTCAGAATCTTCTACATTGAACTATACCATAATAATGAAATCAAAAAAGCCTACACTGACTTGATCAGCGCAGGAGAAAACTTTTGGGCATTAGTGTTTAGCATAATGATCAAACAGGGATACATCAAACCCTCAGACCCAGAATTGCTTTCCTCAGAGTTTCTGGCTTTCATCTGGAACGCATTCACTAACTACTTCTTAGTGCAATACGATCTAACGTCCGCTTCTTTTATGGACCTCTACTCTGAGTCCCTAACACGTCATATAGAGTATTTCGTGGAAACAGCCGTAGGTGAAAAAAATGAGTACTAAACAACAAAAACTGAAAGCTTTAATTGTTTTTGGCACAAGTTATGGCGCAACAAAAACAACCACTGAAGAAATCGCCAAGGTACTCCAAGAAAACAATTTTGAAGTAAAAGTAATAAAGGCAAAAGAAGAACAAGTCAAAGATATCGCAGAATACGGTTTGGTCGTCGTCGGTAGCGGCATGGCACTCGGCAACTGGGTTAACGAAACCGAAGACTTCCTAAAAAGAATGCGAAAAAACCTTGAATCCAAAAAACTCGCCTTGTTCATCTCTTCACTGAAACCAATCGAGGAAAAACAGGGTAAAACAGATCTAGTGAAAAAAATACGAAAAGTTGGGTTGGAGGACAAAGTCTTAAAGTACAATCTCAAACCAGTTTCATTAGGCATATTTGGGGGAGTCATCGACTATAATAAGTTAAGTTTCTTGCTGCGGAAAGGGATGGAATTGGGCTACAAAGCGGCATTGGAG
>JBJKPJ010000289.1:0-8813 GCA_046706605.1 Bathyarchaeia archaeon
CCCAAATTGTTTCTTTGCTCAAGATTTTGCATAAAGTTAAAAGCGACTGCTCAATGGTATATATTGATCGCCATGCCTCTTAGCGTTGTCACCTTCAAAACAAAAAATCCAGTCGGTATCCACGTTACAATATTAGAACTTCTCAAAAACAATGGATACAAAATATTTGTAGATACACAAACCAAAATAATTGCCGACCATAGCCTCTCCCTGACTCAAGCTGACCACGGCATAGAGATTGAGTTTGCTTCCGAACCGCCAAGCGATTTCTGCCTCCCTTCAACAGTCACAGTCAAAATCAACCATGTGTTCAGTAAAGTTTACCTAAAATCCTTTATCGACAAATTGCTCAAAAGTACTCAAGACATAACAATAACATCGACTAAGCCCGAAATAAAATTTGACAATACAGATGCAAAGCCCCCTGCTTCAGCATCAAATCAGGTTTGCATCGGGAATGATCCAGCCTTTACAATGAAGGGAAAATGGAAATGTCAAAATTGCGGCGCTGAAAATGTTGTAATAGTTGACATATGTGAGAAATGTGGTGCAAGTAGGCATTCCACATGGGAACCTGCTTCACCTTTGAGTGCAGAAAGCTCTGAAGAAATTGAAATTAACACCGAGCAAAGTGATGATGATCAAGATGATGAAAAATCAATCTACTAGCAATACTAAATATCAATTAGCCCTGAATTTACAGGGAAACTTGGGTGTTCTTTAACTCACCGTAAAATCCTGCATTTTTTAAGTACTTACGCTTTGATAGAATTATTTCGCCATCTGAAAGTTTGATAGCATAGTAAGAATACTAAAAACAGGGAATGTTATTTGTTTCATCAAGAAAAAAGGAAAGTTCAAGTTTGGGAGTATTATCTTAAGAAGAATGCTGAGGGAAAATGAGCTTTTTTCGTTTTGCTTTTATCGGAAGTATTGATTCTGGATTCACTGTGTTTATAAGGGAATTCGGGTAAGGGAATTCTGAAAAGGACAAAACTTCAATCGGAGGTGCATATTAAGATATGAATTATCAAAAATTCAAGCACAGTAAATTTATGCGCAACACAAAAGCCATCTCACCCATCTTCGCTACCCTGATTCTCATAGCCATCGCAATCATCGCAGGTGTCGTAGTCTACGCATTCACAAGCGGATTCCTATCCTCATCCACAGGAGGAGCCCCAGCAGCAAACGAAAAAATGTCAATTCAAGCAGTCCAAGTTACCAGTGGAACAGCTTTGGATGTCTTTGCTCAATCCCAAAGTGGCAACATCAATATAGCAGATAAATGCATAATTAAAGACAGCGGTGGCAACGTAGTTGACGCAAATGCAGCAATTGATAACACAGCGCCAGTAACAAATGCGTTAACAGACTTACTCGTGACTCCTTCAGGAACTGGATTAACTTCAGGGTCTTACACTGTAACTGTTATTACCGCTTTAGGCAATCAATTCGTTAGCCCAAGTTTCACAGTACCATAACCAACTGGGTGATTTTTTATCCCAGACCACATTTATTTTTATTAAAAACGACAGCCAACCGGTTTTTATAGAAAAAAATTAACTGAAACAATGACAGAACCCTGCTCAAATGTTGGAAAGCTTGGGTAGAGTATTAGACCGTTAATGCTAAAATTCAAAGTTGACTGTTGGTTATTTTAAATTCAGAAAGTACTTAAATGCGGCATAGTACATCGTACGTTAAAGGGGGTTGCAGTGAGAGTTCAGCCTCTTGTAGGAGCCCCTCGCTTCGGCATGAAATCATAATCTGCAACCGCCTTTCCTTTAACATGAAAGGTATGAGTGATGCCTAAAAAAAATGAGGCGCAGGTGAATTCGGAGTTAGCCGATTGGGTAGATGATTATTTTAATGAAAATGAGGTACTTATCAACTTATCTAAGATTAAAAAACCTGAACAACTAGCAGCGCGCGCTCGTATAAGCGAAATCAAAAACAATGCAAATGCTGCAAAACAAGTCCAACATACATCTAACAAAAAAGAGGGCACTTTAGAAATAGCTCCAACTGAACCGACAATACGAGAGATGCCAGAAAACAAATTATCCGCTTCAGCAGTTAACAACAAAAACGAACGCACTGAAGACGCAAATAAGGCAGCAATCTGTAAGCATCACTTCGGCTATCTAAAAATGAAAAGCAAAGACCAACAGATCCCGGAAGAATGCATCGTATGTCTTCATTCAATTGAGTGCATGCTTGGAACAAACAGATGAAGAAGATTGTACAAATCGAAAAAGTTAAGCGCGCACGCTTCCAAGCGTGTGTATTGTTTACCTGTTGTGGTTAATAGAAAATTAGGTGCTGCTGGTTCATTTGTTATGTTATTTTGGTTAGGGGATACTTAGTTATTGTTTTCTTTGGCGGTCTTGCTTTTAGGTGGAGAATGATACTCCTCTAACCTTTTTATGATTTAATAATAACTGCTTAAATTTTTTTTCCAAAAAACTCTAAGGCAAATCTCCAATTAAATGTTACATTCAATTCAATTCTTCAATCAAATTACTCATTATGTCATGATAATTCCTGTGTGTAACCACACTCTCGTATTGTTGTTTTGCGAATTGACCTTTGTCTTTAATCGTTCGATTTTAGCGATTTTTCTTTCTTGTAACCCACTATCAAAAACCCAGAACCCAATAACCAAAATGCAATGGCTGCATAAAACCCAGCAAAATAGGGACCACTTCCCGCAAAAAGAAATAATCCTATAATAAAAAAAATAACACCAAAGAACCCGAATGTGAATACTTCGTCTTTTTTGTCTTCCATATTTGTTTTTTACGTTAATCGCTTAAAATACTTTCTCCATTGTACGCTGAGCTTCCCAATGCGAGTAACTTCAAATTGACGAGAGAGGCAAGAGCAAGTAAAAAAACAATTTTGCTTAATTCTTAATTCGTACATACTGCCATAAAAAATCATACTCTGTATAACCATGCGATGTTTTGGAATGTACAGCGTTTATAAACTTACCATGCAAATAAATACCAGACAAGAAGCCGCCCTCTAAAAGTGCAAGTCTTATGCGCAAAAATGAATTTAAGAAATCAATCAGATTCAATAATCGGGCATTGAGTCCAATTTTCGCCACTCTGATCTTAATTGGCATTGTAATAGTATTTGGTTCAGCAGCCTATTACTATGCAAACAATGTTACTACCACATCTACTAACCAGCTTACACAACAAATATCTGACAGTCAACAATCACTTTCTGAAAGGATCGGTTTTGAAAACGCCATTTTCATTGCTTCAGATACTTCCAACAACCCTTCTCCGCCCTCTGGACCGACGTTGACAGTCTATATAATTAACAGTGGAAGCGTCAATAACATTCAATTAAGCGGAGTTTTGATATATGATTCGAATCATAACCTTATAAATGGAAATCCTTACGATATTGTACCCAATACGCATTCAGCTGCGTACTCCGATGCCTCCTTTGTGAATATTAACGGTGGAAATACAATTCTTCCCCTTAACATCGGAGAGCAAGGTCTTTTCGCCGTTAAATTAGCGTCGGGCACATCTCTTACGCCAGGTTCATATTCAATCCAACTGATAACTAAAAGTGGGAGTAGTTTTGTTTATGCGCCATAGCTTTAGGAGAAATAATAAAGCAGTCAGTACAATCTTTGGAATGGTCTTTTTCCTATTAATTGTTGTAATTGTCTTTGCAAGTTTTGCAGTTCTTCTAAGCCAAAGTACCAACTTAGAGGGGACAATATATCAGGCTCACCAACTCGACATTGATAAGGCAAACGAGCACATTTTAATTTCAGACCCTCAACAAACGGGACCCTTTACGTGTACGCTTCAGAATACGGGAACAGTTTCCGTTGACATCGTAAGAATATGGGTTAAAACTAATCCAAGCGGTACAGTTTATGAAACTCACCCTCTGTCAATTAATTTGGCGCCAGGTCAAAGCAACTCCTTCTCCTATTCAATTGGAATTTCAGTAGATATGGTAGCAGGAGATAACACGATTATTTTCATAACAGACAGAGGCAACCAATTTGCATACGGACAAGAAGTTGGTCTAACCGGTTCTACTGGTTCTACTGGTTCGCCTGGTGCGTCTGGTCCTCCTGGCGCCAGTGGCCCTCCAGGTCCAAGTGGTGCGCCTGGGTCTCCTGGTCCTAGTGGTGCTCCTGGAAAAGATGGAAAAGATGGAACAACACAACTAACCGCAAATGGTATTGGCTTCATAGGAATGAACTTTACTGCTTTCTATCATTGGGAATATGCAAGTAATAAAAATGGACAAAGTATTGGCAATCCAGTGGCAAGCAACTATACTATCAGCAATATGGGTAACAACGGCTATCTCTTGTTCCATCTCAGCATTAAAAACACAGACCCTGATAACGATATAATACTTAACCATCTTTCAGCGTTGTATGTTCTGGGTTGGAACACTGGAGGCGGTTCGGTTAAGTCCGTTCAATGGCAGTTAGCAACAGTAACAAATGGCGTTCTCAATACAAATCCTGGTGATAATGCCGTCATCCTTCCGAAGAACGGAGACACATGGGTGGACGTATATTTCTACGGACCATATCCAACTGGATCAAACGCACTTGCCTCTGGACAACTTTACCCACTAAACATGATGCTCTATGGTGTAAGAGGCGATAATGAATACGCACAGAACTTGCCATTCGTCAACATATACTTTAACTAATTCGGGCATCTACTGATGAAAAAAGGAAATTACCAAACGTTTACGTTACGCAGTTTATATGGACTCTTAAGGAAATAATGATGGAGACATTAACTTGAAGCTTGGGAAACCAACAAAAATACACATTAGGCTTTCAAAAAAACCAAAGAAAGAAGAAAAACCAGAAGAGAACGTTTCTGCCGATCCACAAACTGAAAACCAAGAAGACCCCGAAAAGCCTATTGATGTAGTTGAAGTTCCAGAGACATTTAAAGAGCATTATACTCTTTTGCCGCCTTTTTCTCATGCTGCTATTGTTGAAGACGAAAAAAATGAGTTAAAATACTCTATTCTTGAGCCCACATTGACGGATTTGGATAAGGCATGGGTTAAAGAGATAAAGAATATTCTTTGGGACGAATTGTCTATCAGTACCAAAGGTTTCCAAAGCAGAAAAGAAGCTGAAGAATTTCTTAAGCTAAAAATACTTGAAACCGCGGTGAAATATAAAATTGATGTTGATGCCAATACTCTAGGGAAATACCAGTACTATATTACCCGTGATTTCTTGGGTTTTGGCAAAATCGATGGAATTATGCTTGATGAAAACATCGAAGACGTATCATGCGACGGTCTCCATACGCCGGTTTTCGTCTGGCACCGCAAATACGAGTCAATTCCCTCAAATATCATCTATGAAACTCATGAGGAATTGGAGAACTTTGTCTTTAAACTCGCCTACCTCTGTGGAAGACACATATCCATTGCACAACCAATTCTTGACGGTACACTCCCGGATGGCAGCAGAGCTCAAGTTACCTACGGTACGGAAGTAACACCTAAAGGCAGCACGTTTACAATAAGAAAATTTAAACGAAGTCCCTTGACGATAACTGATCTTATAATATACAAAGCTCTTTCTCCAGAAATCGCGGCTTACTACTGGTTCTTAATTGAAAATCGACATTCAGTTATGATTGGCGGCGACATCGGAGGGGGAAAAACCTCAATGCTCAATGCCATTAGCCTGTTTATTCGGCCAACATTGAAAATAGTTAGCATCGAAGATACACAAGAAATTCGTTTACCCCATAAAAACTGGGAAATGATGGTAACCCGCCAAGGTCTAGGAACAGGTTCTGGTGCAGTTGGAGAAACAGGAATCGGTAGCATTAGCATGTTCGACTTGCTCCGAGCAGCATTAAGACAAAGACCCGACTTCATTATTGTGGGTGAAATTAGAGGTGAAGAAGCTTACGCACTGTTCCAGGCTATGGCTACAGGCCACTTAGGCTTAACAACCGTTCACGCTGAACATGTACAGGGAGTACTACACAGATTAACAACCAAACCAATGAACATCCCTGCCACACAAGTAGAGAATTTGAATGCGATTTCCATTGTACGCCGACTAGTTGTAAATAACGTTTCACTTAGGCGAACGATAAGCGTCTCAGAAATGGTTGGCTGGGACAAGCAAAAAAACGACTTCAATATTAAAGACATTTTCAAATGGGACCCCGCCACAGATACCTACCAGAAAATGGGGCGAAGCCCGCTATTGGACAGAATTTCTGCTCAATGGGGCTATACAACCGATGAGATTGACCAAGAATTGGAAATGCGTAAAACTATCCTCGAATACATGGTTCGAAAAAACATCCGATCTTATGAAGAAGTCTCTAAACTAGTGTTGGATTATTTCTCGAACCCCGAGCAGATTTATAGGAAAGCAAAAGTGAGCTAACAAAATGAAAGTAACCATATGGCAAAGAGCATACCATCTGCTAAACAAAAGAATTGAGAGGTTCTACCCCACCTTTCAGGAATTACATATTCAGCTTAAGAGAAGCGGAATACTAGTTTCATACAAGGCCTATGTCGCTTTCATGGTGTTTGCATCAATAATTGCTTTTGCAGTCACTATTCCGGTATGCTTAATTTTATTGCCCCTATTAGCTGGAGTTCCTTTCTTATCAGTGACAAATCTCTTAGTTAGTCTTGTTCTTGGCGTAACTGCCGCAACCGTCTCTATGGTAATGCTATATCTCTATCCAGGGATGAAAACAAGCAACAGAAAAGGGCCAATAGATAGAAATCTGCCATACATCTCAAACTTTCTAACTCTGCTGTCAAGTTCCAATGTGCCGCCCAGCACAATTTTTAAGTCAATGGCTCAAATTGACACGCTAAAAGAAGTACGCTTCGAATTTGGAAACATAATAAGAGACATCGAAGTTTTCGGCAGCGACTTAATGAGCTCTATTAGTGAAAATGCAAAGTTAACCCCAAGCGATGATCTTCGAGAAATTCTTGTAGGTTATGTTTCAACTGTTCGAACAGGCGGTAACCCCACTGAATATCTCAAAGTAACCTCAGATAAGATTACACGCGAACGAATGAGCAAATTAGACATGATGCTTGAATCACTCTCCGCCATGGCAGAAATATACATCATGCTCCTTGTCGCAGCACCACTTCTCTTCGTCATCCTTTTTGTTACTTTAGGCATGGTCGGAGGCGGCGGCGGAGGTTTCTTTGGCATGGGCATGAGCACAATACTATACTTACTCACATACATCGGCATTCCAATAATGGGTGCAACAATGATTGTGATAATCTCAACAGTTGAGAAGTGATAAGACAATGGCTCTAAACAGAATAACCAAAAAACAAATGAAACGAATCACAACCTACTCCATAGTAGCAGCCATTGTCTTCTTTGTTATAGCTGCAATGTTTTACTTAACATCGCCAACCTTAGATTACATGCTTGTAATTACCATTGCAATAGCCGTGGGGCCATCCAGCGTTGCAGACATTATACATAGCAGATGGAGAACAAAGATTGAAAAAGCAACCCCCGAATTTCTAAGAGACTTAGCAACAGCCGCTAGAACAGGCATTCCCCTACAAACATCACTGGAGCATGCCTCCAAACGAATGTACGGACCACTCACCTATGAACTAAAAATCTTAGTTGCACACATGAGTTGGGGCATGAATTTCAATGACGCGATGATGGAATTTAGCGACAGAATTGATATACCAGTTATCAGAAGGGCAACTGTTCTGATTATCGAAGCAGGAAGACACGGCGGAGACCTTTCAAACATCTTTGATTCAACAGCAAAATATGTTGAAAACACCAACTCTTGGACTGAACGAAGAAAAATGCAGACTATGCCGTACATTGCAATTTTCTACTTTTCAGTCTTTATATTCATATTCATCATCATTATAATCTCAAACATGATGTTTTCACAGATGGGCACGTCAGCCTCAACTGGATCCGCATTAATAAAACCAATGCTAACTGCTACAGAAGCAAGACGCGTCTTTCTGCACACTGCCCTACTTGAATCACTATTCGGCGGCTTGATTGCAGGAAAAATCAATGAAGACAGCTTTGCCGCTGGCTTAAAACACGTAATGGTCCTAGCAGTTGTCTCTGGTGTAATATTCTATTTGCTACTTCACTAGCAGAAACAATTTAAAGTAATAAAGCACAATAAGTCAAATATTGGGTCGCGACATGACAAAAACGAACGGAGAAAATACCGCAAATCAACCAGCTGAAAGCAAAATTTTGCCTCAAAAGCCAAATAACACGGTTAATAGCATAGGCGATGAAGACAAAGTAGAACTGGAAAGACGCGAAGCCTACATTGAACCAGAAACACGCGATCTATTAAGGAAATTATTACAAAGTGGCGAAAAACAGGAACTAGTCCCAGTTTATAATTTAGGCGTTGGATTCGAGTATAATTTACCCAGTACCAACGGCAACGAAAATGGTGCGACCACCCTCCAACGCGACTGCCTAGAAGATCTCGCCAGATTAGATATCCTTCAAAAATCTTTTTACGATTCAGCCTCAGCATGCCCCTACTGCAAATCAACAATCATGACCCTTCACAATAGATGCCCAAAATGCAAAAGCCACAACATAGTCAAAACCAGCTTAACAGAACACATCCCCTGCGGAAATATCGACCAAAGAAACAACTACATTAATAACCGTTGTCCAAAATGCGGTGAGCTTTTAGTCGAGGGGCAATTTAGAAACATGGGACGTTGGTATGTCTGCAATGACTGCGGAGAAAGATTTGAAAACCCCGAAA